>NZ_JCBAJO010000038.1:0-31179 GCF_059772245.1 Cupriavidus sp. R6-3 | reverse complement strand
CCAGCTCGGCGCAGAAGGCGGCCTGGTCCATCGCGATGTCCTGGCCGGCCCTGGGGCCGAACTGCGGCCGCATCACGACCTTGCCGCCGCGCGTGCTGCGCAGGTACACGTGATCGAAGGTATGCGAGCCGAACGCATGGCCGTCGGCGGCCAGCGCCTTCCAGTACGGCGCCCAGCCCGCGTCAAGCGAATGGTCGCCGCGCACGGTCGGCTCGTTGGCGAGGAAGAAGGTCGCGCGCACGCGCTGGCGGCGCAGCACGTCGGCGATCAGCTGCGCCTGGCTCATGCTGCCGGTGTCGAAGGTCAGGTACAGGGTGCCGGCGCGGCAGTCGTCGGGGGCGGCATGGGCGGATGGCGAGGCGACGCAAGCCAGCGCGGTCAGCGCGGCCAGCAGCACTCGCGCCAGCCGCTGGCCTGTGCCCACCGATCTTCCCTCTCCCAGCGGCGGCAGAGACGGGCAAACCGCCAGGGTTGCCGGGGAATGCGCGTTGCCGAGCCTCATGCCGCCCTCGTCAATACAGCGGCGCCCGCGTGCGGAAATAGATGCCGTGCGGCGAGCGGCCGACGCGGATGGTCTTGACCAGCTTGCGGCTCGGCACGTCGATCACGCCGACCGAACGCGCCCAGCGGAAGGTCACCCACAGCGTCTTGCCGTCGGCGGCCAGCTCCATGTCGTCCGGCCCCGGCGGCAGGCCGGTGATGTCGCCGACCTTGGTCAGCGTCTGCTGGTCCAGGATGCTGATGGTCCCCGAGACCCGGTTGGTCAGCAGCAGATGGCGCTTGTCGCCGAGCGCGCGGAAGTTGTGCGCGCCCTTGCCGGTCTGGATCTGCTTGACCACCGCGCGGGTGCGCCAGTCGATCACGGCGACATAGTCGGCGCCGGTCATGCCGACCAGCAGATAGCGCTGGTCCGGCGTCAGCCAGATGCCGGCCGGCGCCGAGCCGGCCTCCATGCGCCACAGCAGCGTCTGCGTCGGCAGGTCGATCGCCGCCACCTCGTTCGAGTCCTGCAGCGTCACGAAGGCGATGCGGCTGTCGGCGGTGAAGGCGATATGGCTGGGGGTGCGGCCCAGCGGCAGCTGCCTGGCCGCCTTCAGCGCGCGCCCGTCCCAGCGGTACAGGTCGACGCGGTCGAGCCGGTTGCCGGTGACCACGAACCATTTCTGGTCCGGCGAGAAGCCGATGTGATACGGGTCGTCGATGTCCGGCACGCGCTGCTGGACCCGCCCGCTGACCGGATCGAGGAAGACCAGGTCGTTGCCGACCGCGTTGGCGACGATCAGCGAGCGGTCGTCGGGCGTGGCGATCAGGTGGTGGGGCTCCTTGCCGACCGGAAAGGTCTCCAGCACCTTCTGGCTGTCGCGGTCGATCAGGGTTACGGTTGCATCACCCGAATTGAGCACCACGACCACTTCGGCGTGGGCTGGAAGCGCCGCCGCGCCAAGACAGGCCCAGGTGAAACAGGCGGCGACGACACGGCGAAAGGCGGGCATATGCAGGGCGAACGGAACGGTTGGCGGACCGTTCTGGACGGTCGGCGGAAGGGTTCGAACAAGGAATCGAACAGGAATCGAGCAAGGAAACGGAACGGGTGGAACGGCGGGGGTCCGGCCGGGAATCCCGCTACAAAGCGCGCCCGCCTGACCGGCCGTCCAGGCGGCCGCTCATGCGACCGCCAAGGCCCACGCATTCTAACGTCGAGCCCCACCGTTTCGATGACCGGACGCGCCAAAATCGTGCGCAGGCCGTCCTACCGTTGCATCGACTCCCACACCTTCTGCAGACGCTTGACAGACATCGGCACCGGCGTTCGCAATTCCTGGGCGAACAGCGCGATGCGCAGCTCCTCCAGCATCCAGCGGAATTCCTCCAGCCGGGCGTCCTCGCCGCCCCTGCCCTGCCGCCGCTGCTTGTCCGCGCGCTGCCACTGCTGCAGCAGCGGCGCCATCTCCTGCTGCCGCTGGGTATCCCGGGCCGGATCGCCCTTGAGCTTGTCGATCCGCATCGCAACGCCCTTCAGATAGCGCGGGAAATGCACCAGCCTGTCGTAGGGGGTCTCGCTGAGGAAATGCTTGCCCATCAGCTGCGACAGCTGGGCCTGCATGTCGGCATGCGCGGCGGCGAAGGGCTTGGCCTGCAGCAGCTTGCGCGGCAGCGCCGCGTATTCGGCCAGGATGGTGCCGGCCAGCCGGGCGATCTCCTGCGACAGCAGGCCGAGCCGCCCGCGGCCCTCCTCCTTGCGCGCGGCGAACTCGGCCTCGTTGCGCGGCAGCGGCGCCTGCATGCAGGCGCGCTCCAGCGCCAGCGTCACGATCTGGTCGCGCAGCATGTCCTGCGTGCCCAGCGTCATGTACTGCATCGCCATCTGCGACAGGCCGGGGATGTTCTTCTGCACGAACTTGACCTGCTCGCGCAGCTGCAGCGCGAACAGCCGCCGCAGCCCGGCGTGGTGCAGCCGCTCGGCCTCCTGCGGGTCGTCGAACACCTCGACGTCGCAGTGGGTGTCGCGATCGACCAGCGCCGGATAGCCGAACAGCGTGCGGTTGCCCTTGCGGATCTCCAGCAGCTCGGGCAGCTCGCCGAACGTCCAGCCGGTCAGCCCTTCGTATTGCCCCGCCTCGGCGACCGGCGCCTCGCGCGCGACCAGGCTCTGGAACGACTGCTGCGCCTGCCCGCCGAGTTCGGCGCGCAGCTGCGCCAGGTTGCGGCCCATGTCGAGCTGGCGGCCATGCTCGTCGACCACCTTGAAGTTCATGAAGTGGTGGGCCGGCAGCGTCTCCAGCTTGAAGTCCGCGCGCCGGATCATGGTGCCGGTCTGCTCGCGGATATCGGCGATCAGCACGTCGATCAGCTCGCCTTCGGCGAACGGCCGGCGCTCGACGAAGCCCGCGGCATAGTCGGGCAGCGGCACGCAATGGCGGCGCAGCTTCTGCGGCAGCGACTTGAGCAGCAGGTGCACCTTCTCCTTGATCATGCCCGGCACCAGCCAGTCGGCGCGTTCGGGCCGGATCTGGTTCAGCGCGTACAGCGGCACCGTCAGCGTGACGCCGTCGCGATGGCTGCCGGGCTCGAAGTGGTAGCTCAAGCCCATGTCGACGCCGGCGACGTTCAGCGTCTTCGGGAACAGGTCGGTGGTGATGCCGGCCGCCTCGTGCCGCATCAGCTCTTCGCGGTTCAGGTACAGCAGCTTGCGGTCGCGCGCGCTCTCGGCCTGGTACCACTGCTCGAAGCTGGTCTGCTGATGGATGTCGGCCGGGATGTGGCGGTCGTAGAAGGCGTAGATCAGCTCGTCGTCGACCAGCACGTCCTGCCGGCGCGCCTTGTGCTCGAGGTTCTCGATTTCCCGGACCAGGCGCTGGTTGTGCGCGAAGAACGGCAGCCGCGTATCGAACTCGCCCTCGACCAGCGCGCGGCGGATGAACAGTTCGCGCGCCTCCCGCGGATTCATCGGGCCGTAGTGCACGCGCCGGTGCTGGTAGACCGTCAGCCCATACAGCGTGGCGCGCTCCATTGCCAGCACCTGGCCGGCCTTCTTCTCCCAGTGCGGATCGCTCCAGCTGACCTTGAGCAGATGGCGGCCGACCTGCTCGAGCCAGTCCGGCTCGATGCGCGCCAGCGTGCGGGCGAACAGCCGGCTGGTCTCGACCAGTTCGGCGGCCACCAGCCAGCGGCCCATCTTGCGCGCCACCAGCGAGCCGGGCCACAGATGGAACTTGATGCCGCGCGCGCCCAGGTACTCGCGGCCGCGGCCGTCGGCCTCGTCCAGCTTCTGGCCGATATTGCCGAGCAGGCCGGTCAGCAGCGCCTTGTGGACCTGCTCGTAGGTCGGCTCGCTGTCGTTGAGCTTCCAGCCCTGCTCCGCGACCGTGGTCAGCAGCTGCGAATGGACGTCGCGCCATTCGCGCAGCCGCAGGTGCGACAGGAAGTTGGCGCGGCACTGGTCCTGCAGCTGGCGGTTGCTCTTCTTGTGCGCGACCGCGTCCTCGAACCACTTCCACAGCTTGACCCAGCCGAGGAATTCCGATCGTTCGTCCATGAACTTGCGGTGCGCCTGGTCGGCGGCCTCCTGTGCCTCCTGCGGCCGGTCGCGCGGGTCCTGCACCGACAGCGCGCTGGCGATGATCAGCATCTCGCGCAGGCAATGCTGGTCGCGCGCGGCCAGGATCATGCGGGCCACGCGCGGGTCCAGCGGCAGGCGCGCGAGCTGGCGGCCCAGCGGGGTCAGCGCATTGCCCTCGTCGACCGCGCCGAGCTCCTGCAGCAACTGATAGCCGTCGGCGATCGCGCGGCCCAGCGGCGGCTCGATGAAGGGAAACGATTCGATCGCGCCGAGGCGCAGCGCCTTCATCCGCAGGATCACCGCGGCCAGCGACGAGCGCAGGATCTCGGGATCGGTAAAGCGCGGGCGCGCGGCGAAATCGGCCTCGTCGTAGAGGCGGATGCAGACGCCGTCGGCGACGCGGCCGCAGCGGCCGGCGCGCTGGTTGGCGGCGGCCTGCGAGATCGGCTCGATCTGCAGCTGCTCGACCTTGTTGCGATACGAATAGCGCTTGACGCGCGCGAGGCCCGTGTCGACCACATAGCGGATGCCGGGCACCGTCAGCGAGGTCTCGGCGACGTTGGTGGCCAGCACGATGCGGCGCGCGTTGGAGGGCTTGAACACGCGCTCCTGCTCCTGCACCGACAGCCGCGCGAACAGCGGCAGGATCTCGGTGTGGGGCGGATGGTGCTTGCGCAGCGCCTCGGCGGCCTCGCGGATCTCGCGCTCTCCCGGCAGGAACACCAGCACGTCGCCGGGACCGAGCCGGCTCAGCTCGTCGACCGCGTCGACGATGCCGTCGTACAGGTCGCGCTCGCGCGCCTGCGCGGACTTGAACGGACCGTCGCCCGACCTGCTGCCCTTGTCGGTTCCCTTGTCGGCCCCCTTGTCGCCGCCCTTGTCGGCCCCCTTGTCGCCGCGGCCGCCGTCCTCGGCGATCGGCCGATAGCGGATCTCGACCGGATACAGCCGCCCGCTGACCTCGATCACCGGCGCCGGCTTGCCGCCGCTGCCGAAATGTTCGGCGAAACGCTGCGCGTCGATCGTCGCCGAGGTGATGATCACCTTCAGGTCCGGGCGGCGCGGCAGGATCTCCTTCAGGTAGCCCAGCAGGAAATCGATGTTGAGGCTGCGTTCGTGGGCCTCGTCGATGATGATGGTGTCGTAGGCGCGCAGCAGCGGATCGGTCTGCGTCTCGGCCAGCAGGATGCCGTCGGTCATCAGCTTGATCGACGCGCCCGGCGACATGGTGTCGTTGAAGCGCACCTGGTAGCCGACGTGCTCGCCCACCGGCGAACCAAGCTCCTGCGCGATGCGCTTGGCGGTCGAGGTCGCGGCGATGCGTCGCGGCTGGGTGTGGCCGATCAGGCCGCCCTGGCGCCTGGCCTGGCCGTCCTTGCCGCCGGCGGTACGTCCGCCCTCCGGGGCATCGGCGGCCTCGGTAGCGTCGTTGCCCTCTGCGGCATCTGCAGTCTCGGCGGCATCGGCGCGTGCCGGTCCGCGGCCGATCGACAGACAGATCTTCGGCAGCTGGGTGGTCTTGCCCGAACCGGTCTCGCCCGAGACGATCACCACCTGGTGCTGCTCGATCGCGCGCGCGATCTCGTCGCGCCGCGCCGACACGGGCAGCGCCTCGGGGAAGGTGATCGGCGGCAGCGGATTGGCCGGCGCGGTGCGGCGCGGCGACCGGCGGCTGGCTTGACCGGCAGGCTGGCCTTCGGGGCGACGTGCGGGCTGACCGTCGGGGCGACGTTGAGGCTGGTCGTCGGAGCGACGTCCGGGCTGGCCGTCGGGGCGACGTTCGGGCTGGCCTTCTGAGCGACGCTCGGGCTTGCGTTCGGACGAGCGTTCGGACGGGCGTTCGGACTTGTCTTCGGTCGGGCCCTGGGACGAGCCGTGGGATGGACCCTGGGACTGGCGTGCGGACTGCGGTCGGGACGGCCTGCGGCGCGGGGCTGCGGGTGGGACGGGGCGTTGTTCGGACATTGGCGGGGATTATAATCCGCGCCATGAACGCCAGAACCGCCACGACCCCAACGCCCGGCGCGCACAACGACGCGGCCGGCGATCCCCTGCCCGACCCCGCCGTGGCCCCTGCCGCCGACCCCGCCGTGGCCCCTGACGCCGACTCCGCAGCCCACTCTGCCGATCCGCCGGCCGCGACCGTGGCCGTTCCTGCCAGCACGCCCGATGTGCCCAGCCTGACGAAGGCCCCGGCCACGCCCGAGCGCGCCGCGCCCGGACCGGACCGCCAGCAGTTCGTCGACTGGCTGCGCGCGGTCGCGCCGTATATCCATACCTTCCGCGGCAAGACCTTCGTGATCGCCTTCGGCGGCGAGCTCGTCAAGGCCGGCATGCTGAACGCGCTGGTCAACGACGTCGCGCTGCTGCACGCGATGGGCATGCAGATCGTGCTGGTCCACGGCTCGCGCCCGCAGGTCGAGGAACAGCTGGCGCTGCGCCAGGTCGAATCGCGCTTCGTCGACGGCCTGCGCATCACCGACAACGCCGCGCTCGAATGCGCGAAGGAAGCCTCGGGCGAGCTGCGCCTCGATATCGAGGCCGCCTTCAGCCAGGGCCTGCCCAACACGCCGATGGCCGGGGCGCAGCTGTCGGTGGTGTCCGGCAACTTCGTCACCGCGCGGCCGGTCGGCATCGTCGAGGGCACCGACTACCAGCACACCGGCCTCGTTCGCAAGATCGACGGCGACTCGGTGCGCATGTCGCTGCAGCACGGCAAGATCGTGCTGCTGTCGCCGCTGGGCTTCTCGCCCACGGGCCAGGCCTTCAACCTGTCGATGGAGGACGTGGCCAGCGCGACCGCCACCGCGCTGAAGGCCGACAAGCTGATCTTCATCACCGAGGTGCCGGGCGTGCTCGACCCGGTCGGCAAGCTGATGCCCGAGATGTCGCTGCGCACCGCGGTCGAGCGTCTGCAGAACAACCACCTGCCGCCCGACGTGGCCTACTACCTGCAGCATCTGGTCAAGGCGCTCAAGGGCGGCGTGCCGCGCGCGCACCTGATCCCGTTCGACCTGGACGGCTCGGTGCTGCTCGAGCTGTTCCTGCACGACGGCGTCGGCACGATGATCTCGGACACCGACCTGGAGAGCCTGCGCGAGGCCACGCTGGACGATGTCGGCGCGATCGTGCAGCTGATCGCCCCGCTCGAGCAGGACGGCACGCTGGTGCCGCGCGGCCGCCATCTGATCGAGCGCGACATCGGCAACTTCTCGGTGATCGAGCACGACGGCGTGCTGTTCGGCTGCGCCGCGCTCTATCCCTATCCGCGCGAAGGCATGGCGGAGATGGCCTGCCTGACGGTGTCGCCCGATGCCCAGGGCACCGGGGACGGCGAACGGCTGCTCAAGCGCATCGAGCGGCGCGCGCGCGCGCTCGGCCTGGATCGGCTGTTCGTGCTGACGACCCGCACCGAGCACTGGTTCCTGAAGCGCGGCTTCGTGCGCGCCAGCGTCGACGACCTGCCCGAGGACAAGCGCAAGCTGTACAACTGGCAGCGCAAGTCGATGGTGCTGATGAAGAAACTGTAAAACTGCAAGCGCGGTAGGGGCGGCCCGCGGCGGACGCGGCCGCTTCGTTACAATAGCCGCCGTACGAACGCCGCCGGCAAGCCCACGGCATTGCGCACGAGAGCGCCCACGGCATCGCCCACCATAGCGCGCCCCACGGCGCGGCTCGCCGCGATCCCACGAACAGAAGACAGAAGGAGTCCCCCATGGCCCGCATGGTCCATTGCGTCAAGCTGAACAAGGAGGCCGAGGGCCTCGATTTCCCGCCGCTGCCCGGCGAACTGGGCAAGAAGATCTGGCAGAACGTGTCGAAGGAGGCCTGGGCCGGCTGGCTCAAGCACCAGACCATGCTGATCAACGAGAACCGCCTGAACATGGCCGACGCACGTGCGCGCCAGTATCTGCTGAAGCAGACCGAGAAGTACTTCTTCGGCGAGGGCGCGGACCAGGCGGCGGGGTATGTGCCGCCGCAGGGCTGAGCCGGCTGCCCGGCCTGTCCCCTGCCCCTTTTCCCCGCCGATCGGGAAAGAGGGGTGGGAAGAACAAAAGGCGCCTTGCGGCGCCTTTTTTAGTTTGGGCGTGCGCTTTCGCGCTGCCGCGGGCTCAGAAGTCCGTGCGCCGCACGCCGTCGGCCGTGCCCAGCAGCAGCACGTCCGCGCCGCGCAGCGCGAACAGTCCCACCGTCACCACGCCGGGCAGCTGGTTGATCGCCTGCTCCATGCCCTTCGGGTCGCCGATGGCCAGGCCGCTGACGTCCAGGATCACATTGCCGTTGTCGGTCTTGTAGATGCCGCCTTCCTTGGTCATGCGCAGGCGCGGCTGGCCGCCGAGCGCCGCCAGTTGGCGCGCGACCGCGGCCCGCGCCATCGGAATCACCTCGACCGGCAGCGGGAACTGGCCCATCACGCCAACCAGCTTGCTGGCGTCGGCGATGCAGACGAAGGTGCGCGCCACCGAGGCGACGATCTTCTCGCGCGTCAGCGCGCCGCCGCCGCCCTTGATCATCGCGCCGCTGGCATCGATCTCGTCGGCGCCGTCGACGTAGACCGGAATCTCGTCGACCTCGTTCAGGTCCAGCACCTTGAAGCCGTGCTGCTGCAGGCGGCGCGTCGAGGCCTCGGAGCTCGATACCGCCCCGGCGAAGCGGTCCTTGAAGCGCGCCACCGCATCGATGAACAGGTTGGCGGTCGAACCGGTGCCGACACCGAGCACCGCCCCTTCGGGGACTTCCTTCTCGACATAGTCCGCGGCGGCCTGCGCCACCTGCGCCTTCAGTTCATCCTGGGTCATTGCCTGCTGCCTTGGGTCCCACCGTGTACCGCGGTGCGGTACGGTGCGGAGCCGGAAAAGTCGGTTGCGGAAACCGCGTAGTGTAACGGATTGCGCCGGGGCCGCCAGGGGTCGCACAATGGGCCGGTACAATGAGCCGACGCGGTCCCCGAGGTGGACCCACGACACGCTGCACCGATATGGCCTTGCACCGATGCAGCCATGACCTGGCCCCTACGCGGTGTCCCCGTTCCGATTTCTTTCCCGTCCGACGCAATCCATCATGAACCAGCTAGCGCAACTGAAGCAGTTCACCACCGTGGTGGCCGATACCGGCGACTTCCAGGCGATGAAGCAGTACACGCCGCAGGACGCCACCACCAATCCGTCGCTGATCCTGAAGGCCGTGCAGAAGCCGGAGTACCGGCCGCTGCTCGAGAAGGCCGTGCGCGATCATCACGACGCCGGCGTCGATGCCGTGATGGACGCGCTGCTGATCGCCTTCGGCGGCGAGATCCTGAAGATCGTGCCGGGCCGGGTGTCGACCGAGGTCGATGCGCGGCTGTCCTTCGATACCGCGGCGACCGTGGAGAAAGCGCGCCATCTGATCGCGCTGTACGAACGCGCCGGCGTGCCGCGCGAGCGCGTGCTGATCAAGATCGCCTCGACCTGGGAAGGCATCCGCGCCGCCGAGGTGCTGCAGCGCGAAGGCATCCGCTGCAACATGACGCTGCTGTTCTCGCTGGTGCAGGCGGTGGCCTGCGCCGAGGCCGGCGCCCAGCTGATCTCGCCCTTCGTCGGCCGCATCCTGGACTGGTACCGCAAGCAGGCCGGCGACAAGTGGAACCCCGACGCCAACAGCGGCGATGCCGATCCGGGCGTGCATTCGGTGCGGCAGATCTACGACTACTACAAGCGCTTCGGCTACAAGACCGAAGTGATGGGCGCGAGCTTCCGCAACACCGACCAGATCCTGTCGCTGGCCGGCTGCGATCTGCTGACGATCAGCCCCGAGCTGCTGGAGCAGCTGGCGGCCAGCACGGCGCCGGTCGAGCGCAAGCTGTCGGTGGACGACGCCCAGGCGGGCCATATCGCGCGCGTGCATAGCGACGAGCCGGCCTTCCGCTGGCAGCTGAACGAGGATGCGATGGCGACCGAGAAGCTGGCCGAGGGCATCCGCGCCTTCGCGGCGGATGCGATCAAGCTGGAACGGCTGATCGCCGAGACCTTCTCCTGAAGGATGACGGGCGAGGCCCCGCCTCGCCCCCGGGGCCCTTTGACCTGGCCACGCGCGTCCGGGCTTGCCCCAGGCGCGCTTTGCCTTGCCCCAGGCGGGCCTGGACTTGCCGGGGCTCGCGTCAGCCGTCCGCCCGGTCCCACAGCATCGGCAGGCATTGCCCCGCCGGGGCCGACAGCACCAGGTCCGCGGTGGCGTCGAGCGCCGATGGCTGCGGATTGACGACGATCACGCCCGCGCCATGGTCCTTGGCCAGGCCCGGCAACCCCGCCGCCGGATAGACCATGCCCGAGGTGCCGACCACCAGGCACAGGTCGCAGGTCTGCGCCGCATGCTCGGCGCGGTAGCGCGCCACGCGCGGCAGGTCCTCGCCGAACCACACCACGCCGGGTCGCATCAGCGCGCCGCAATGGATGCAGCGCGGCGGGCTGCGGCCGTCGTCCGGCGCGGCCTCGCAGCGGCCGCAGCCGTCTAGCCATTTGTTGGCGAACAGGTTGCCGTGCAGCTCGATCACGTCGGTGCTGCCGGCGCGCTGGTGCAGCCCGTCGACGTTCTGCGTGACCAGGGTCACCTTCTTCTGCGCGGCCAGCGCGACGATCGCGTGATGCGCGGGATTGGGCTGCGCCGCCGCGACCAGCGCGCGGCGATGCTGGTACCAGTCCCACACCAGGCCGGGCTGGCGGCGGTAGGCATCCTCGGTGGCCAGTTGCTCGGGATCGAAGCGGGCCCACAGGCCCGTCAGCGCATCGCGGAAGGTGGGCACGCCGGACTCGGCGGAAATGCCGGCGCCGGTCAGCACCAGGATGTCGCTGGCCGCCGCGATGCGTCGCCGCGCGTCGGCCAGGCCGGCGGCATCGATCAGCATCGCGCCCCCTTCATCGGACGGTCCGCTCAACGCGCCGCCGCGCGGCGCTGGCGCACCGCTTCATAGAGGCAGACGCCGCTGGCGACCGACACGTTCAGGCTTTCGACGCCGCCGGCCATCGGGATCGACACCAGCTCGTCGCAGGTCTCGCGCGTCAGGCGCCGCATGCCCTCGCCTTCGGCGCCCATCACCAGCGCGGTCGGGCCCTTGAGCTCGATGTCGTAGACCGTGCGCTCGGCGCCGTCGGCGGTGCCGACCACCCAGATGCCGCGCTCCTGCAGTTCCCGCAGCGTGCGCGACAGATTGGTGACAGTGATATACGGCACGGTCTCGGCCGCGCCGCTGGCGACCTTGGCGACCGTCGCGTTCAGGCCGACGCTGCGGTCCTTGGGTGCGATCACCGCATGGGCGCCGGCGCCATCCGCCACGCGCAGGCAGGCGCCGAGATTGTGCGGATCGGTGACACCGTCGAGCACCAGCAGCAGCGGCGTGCCTTCGATGCCGTCGAGCAGTTCGTCGAGATTGAGCGCCAGCGACACGTCCTCGGCGCGGGCGACCACGCCCTGGTGGCGGTCGGTGCCCGCCATGCCGCGCAGGCGCTCGGCATCGACCGGGTGCAGACGCACGCCGAGTCCCTCGGCGAGGCGGATGAAGTCCTGCATGCGGCGATCGCGCCGGGCGGACTCGATATAGACGTCGGAGACGCCGGCCGCGTCCTGGCGCAGGCGCGCGGTGACGGCGTGAAAGCCGATCAGAAGTTTTTGTTTGGCCATGGGCGGGATTGTACCCGCCCATGGCCCGCCGGCCGACGCGGCCCTGGCGCCGGCTTGCCGCAGGCCTGCCATCGGCCTGCCGCTGGCTTATTGCCGGCTCACGGCCCGCCTCAGCGCGTCCGCGTCGACTTCTTCGACGCGGTCTTGTGGGCCGTCTTGCCGGCGGCCTTGCCGGTCCGCTTGGTGGTCGACCTGGCGGTCGACTTGGCCGCGGTCTTGCCGCTTGCCTTGCGCCCCACGCCGGCCGGCTTGGGCTTGGCCGCGCGCTTGGACGGCTTGCCGGTACCGCCGGTGCCCCCTTCGGGCCGCGCCTTGACCGGCGTGATCACCGCCTCGAACACCGGCTGCTCCTCGAACACGCGATCGAGCGTCTCGTCGAACGACTCCTCCGGCTTGGAGGTGCCGCCCAGCAGCGCGGCCAGCTGGCGGCCCTTCTTGCGCGCCGGCAGCGCGTGCGCGGCGGGCACATGCGGCGCCGGCTCGGTGGTCGGGCGCGCGCGCAGGCTCTTGGCCGACGGCTCCTGCACCAGGCGGAAGTCGATCTTGCGGGCGTCGAGGTCGACGCGCGAGACCTGCACGCGCACGCGGTCGGTCAGCCGGTAGCGGATGCCGGTGCGCTGCCCGCGCAGCTCGTTGCGCGCCTCGTCATACTCGAAGTAGTCGCTGCCCAGTTCGGTCACGTGGACCAGCCCTTCGACATACAGCTCGTCGAGCTGGACGAAGATGCCGAACGAGGTCACCGCGCTGACCGTGCCGGCAAACTCGTTGCCCAGCTTGTCGCGCATGAAATAGCACTTGAGCCAGGCCTCGACGTCGCGCGAGGCCTCGTCGGCGCGCCGCTCGTTGGCCGAGCAGTGCAGCCCCAGCTCGTCCCACACCGCTTCGTTGCGGCGCGCGCGGCCGGCCATCTTCTCGGCGCGCGCGGCCTCGTCCTTGGCCTGCATGCGGCGCGCCTTCGGCGAGATCGCGGTATTGAGCGCGGTGCCTGGCGCGAACGCGGGCTGGTACTTGGTATGGGCCAGCACCGCCTTGATCGCCCGGTGCACCAGCAGGTCCGGGTAGCGCCGGATCGGGCTGGTGAAGTGGGCGTAGGCCTCGTAGGCCAGGCCGAAGTGGCCGATGTTGTCGGGGCTGTAGACCGCCTGCTGCATCGAGCGCAGCAGCATGGTCTGCAGCAGCGGGGCGTCGGGACGCGCCTTGATCTTGTCCATGACCTCGGCGTAGTCCGAGGCCTGCGGCTTGTCGCCGCCGCCCAGGGACAGGCCCGAGGTCTTCAGGAACTCGCGCAGCGCCTTGAGCTTTTCCTCGCTGGGCCCGGCATGGACGCGATACAGCGCCGGGTGCTTGAAGCGCTCGAGGAAGTCGGCCGCGCAGACGTTGGCGGTCAGCATGCATTCCTCGATCAGCCGGTGCGCGTCGTTGCGCGTGCGCGGCAGGATCTGCTCGATCTTGCCCTGCGCATTGCAGACGATATAGGTCTCGGTGGTGTCGAAGTCGATCGCCCCGCGCTCGCGGCGCGCCTTCAGCAGGACCTGGTACAGCTCGTACAGGTTCTGCAGATGCGGCACCAGCTCGGCGCGCTTGTGGGCTTCCGGACCCTTGGTGTTGGACAGCACCGCCCAGACCTCGTTGTAGGTCAGGCGCGCGGCCGAATGCATCACGGCGGGATAGAACTGGTAGGCCTTCAGCTCGCCCTTGGCGGTGACCACCGCGTCGCAGACCATGCACAGCCGGTCCACCAGCGGGTTCAGCGAGCACAGGCCGTTCGACAGCTTCTCCGGCAGCATCGGAATCACGCGGCGCGGGAAGTAGACCGAGGTGGCGCGGTCCAGCGCATCGGCGTCCAGCGGCGTGCCGGGACGCACGTAGTGGGAGACGTCGGCGATCGCGACGATCAGGCGCCAGCCCTTGGCGCGGCCGATCTTGACCGGCTCGCAGTAGACCGCGTCGTCGAAGTCGCGCGCGTCCTCGCCGTCGATCGTCACCAGCGGCACGTCGCGCAGGTCGATGCGGTGTTCCAGGTCGGCATCGCGCACCTCGTCGGGCAGCGCGGCGGCCTCGCTCAGCGCGGCCGGCGAGAACGCATGCGGCACGCCGTACTTGCGCACCGCGATCTCGATCTCCATGCCGGGGTCGTCGATCTCGCCCAGCACCTCGACCACGCGGCCGACCGGCTGCACATAGCGGTCCGGATATTCGACGATCTCGACGCTGACGACCTGGCCGACCTTGGCCTTGCCCTGCGCGCGCGGCGGGATCAGGATGTCCTGGCTGATGCGCTTGTCCTCGGGCGCCACCACCAGCACGCCGCCCTCGCTGAGCAGGCGGCCGATGACGAAACGGTTGGCGCGCTCGACGATCTCGACGATCTGCCCTTCGGGGCGGCCGCGGCGGTCGTAGCCGATCACGCGCACCTGGGCGCGGTCGTTGTGCATCGCCTTCTGCAGCTCGCGCTCGGGCAGGAAGATATCGTCCTCGCCGTCGTCGCGGATCAGGAAGCCGAAGCCGTCGCGGTGGCCCTGCACGCGGCCGACCACGAAGTTGGGCTGGTGCGCCAGCTCGTAGCGGCCCTTGCGGTTCAGTTCGATCTGGCCGTCGCGTTCCATCGCGGCCAGCCGTTTCTGGAAGCCGTCATGCTCCTTGCGCGTGACGGCGAGGGCCTTGGCGATATCGCCGGCCGACAGTGGCGAACCGGAGGTACGCAGGACGCCGAGGATTTCTTCCCGACTCGGGATCGGATAGTTGTTCTGATTCAATTTCTTCTAAAGAGGATTTGACAAATCGATTGTCGTCGCTATAATGAGCGCTTCGGTTGTTTCGACACCTGCCCAGGTGGCGGAATTGGTAGACGCACTAGGTTCAGGTCCTAGCGGTGGCAACACTGTGGAGGTTCGAGTCCTCTCCTGGGCACCAGATCAAAAAACCCGCATCGCTTTCCGGCGCTGCGGGTTTTTTCTTTCCCGCCTGCATCTGCATTTCCATCCGGATCGCTTGCGCGTTCTGCTTTGATCGGGCCATTGGCGCTCCAGTTCGGCGCCGTGTGCGCCGGTTGCCCCGGATCCCCGGGATCGCGTCCCGAAAAATTCCGACCATGTGCCGACCTTGCGCGGCCGACGACCATCTTTCACTGCTTGCGGCGCGCCTGCTGCCGGTCGAACCAGCGTTCGAACCACCGCTCGAACCGATCGCGACTGCACCGCCCCTTGCGCCGGGCGCGACCGTCATCGCCGCACCTCGACATCAAGGCGCAGTGTATCAGCTTCAGTGGCGCTTCCGGCATTCCTTTGACATGGCGGCGGCTTGGATCCCATGCCGATTGCCCGCCTTCTTCCGCGCCTTCTTCCCCGCCCTATTCCGCGCCTTCTTCAGCGCCCTCTTCAGCGCCTCCTTTCGCGCCTCCTTCCGCGCAGTATTCCCCGCTGCTCGACCGACTCCCCGGCCCAAATATCCGCGTCATGGTTGACAGCGCGCGCATATGTAACTACGATGGTTTCACTTCAACGCTTCCCGCCATGTCGACCAGCAGCCGATTCGCCGTTGCCGTCCATATCCTGACCTTGCTGGCCAGCGCCGACGCGCCGCTGCCGTCCTCGCTGATCGCCGGCAGCGTCGGCACCAATCCGGCGCTGATCCGCCGGCTGATCGGCGTGCTGGCGCAGGCCGGACTGGTCTCGACCGCGATGGGCGCGGCCGGCGGCGCCTCGCTGGCGCGGCCCGCGGACACCATCACGCTGCGCGACGTATTTCGCGCGGTGGAGTCCGACAGCCTGATCGCCTTGCATGCCGGCGCGCCGAATCCGGCCTGCATGGTCGGACGCGAGATCACCGGCGCGCTGACCCGCATCACCGACAAGGCGCAGGCCGCGATGGAGGAAAACCTGGCGCAGACCACGATCGCCGGCATGCTGGCCGACGTCGAGCGGTCGGCGCGCGCGCGGCGGCGCTGAATTTTTTTGTCCGCATATGTAACTACGCTGGTTTCATATGTGCGTGCGTCGCCTCGCTTCGTCTTTCGTTCTGCTTCCTCGCGAAGCCAACCTGTGAAGGAGTTCCACCATGCAAATCGCCATCCTGGGTGCCACCGGACGCGTCGGCAGCCGCATCGCCGACGAAGCGCTGCGCCGCGGCCATACCGTCACCGCCATCGCGCGCCACGCCGGCACGCTGGCCGATCGCCCCGGCCTGAAACGGCTGGACGCCGATATCACCGATCTCGCCAACACCGCGAAGCTGGCGCCGGCGCTGGCTGGCCACGACGCGCTGGTCAGCGCGGTGCGTTTCGCGCAGGCCGGTCCCGAGCCGCTGCTGCAGCTGGCCCGCCAGGCGGGCGTGAAGCGTGTCGTGGTGGTCGGCGGCGCGGGCAGCCTGTATGTCGCGCCGGGCGTGCAACTGGTCGACACGCCGACGTTTCCGGAGGCCTACAAGGCCGAAGCCCTCGCCGGCCGCGACTTCCTGAACGCGCTGCGGGCGGAGCAGGAACTGGACTGGACCTTCCTGTCACCGTCCGCGCTGCTCGAACCGGGCGAGCGCACCGGCAGCTATCGGATCGGCAAGGACGAATTGCTGGCCGACGCCGACGGCAAGAGCTGGATCTCGATGGAGGACTTCGCCGTCGCGCTGGTCGACGAACTGGAACGGCACGCGCATTCGCGCGAGCGGTTTACGGTGGGGTATTGAAGGGATGGGGGGATGGAGCGTGGGCGCAGGTGGTGCGCCGCCCTCTCCCCCGGCCCCTCTCCCGCAAGCGGCAGAGGGGAGAAAACCGGCGGGACGCTCGGCTCTGCCTATGGTGTTCCCCCTCTCCCGATTGCCGGCGAGGGCCGGGGAAAGGGAAAGGTCCGAACGCCGATCAGCCCTGACCGCCCTCGCCCTCGGCTCGCTTGCCGCGCTTGAGCCAGGCGGCGAGATTATGCGGACGCAGCGTGTCGTATTCCTCGAACGGCTGATGGATCCAGGGATTGGTCGGCAGGAAGCTGACGTGGTAGTCCGGCTTGACCTTCGAACAGGCCTTGTACCACAGCACCGCCGAACGGACCTCGGTCACCGCGGGGTAACGCTCCTGCAGATGGCGCCCGACGCGTTCGAGCGTCACGCCCGAGTCGACCAGATCGTCGACCAGCAGGATGCGGCCGCTCAGCTCGCCGCGCGTCATCGTGATGTACTGCGCGATATCGAGATCGCCCTGCACCGTGCCGGCCGCCTCGCGGTAGCTGCTGGTGGCCAGGATGGCCAGCGGCACGTCGAAGATGCGCGACATCTGGTCGCCGACGCGCAGGCCGCCACGCGCGAGACACAGGATCTTGTCGAAACGCCAGCCCGACTCGTGCACGTTCAGTGACAGGCGGGCAATCAGCCGGTGGTATTCGTCCCACGAGATCCACAGGTTCTCGTCATCGTTCTGAGGCAGGGTCATCGCTTGCTCTTCGTTGCTGCTTTGTTATGGGGTCTTCCCGTGCGGGGGATACAGTAAGGCCCGCTTGCGCGGGCCGGATTTCCATCGATCGCCGCGGCGGGGCCGCGGCTGCGTCGGATCAGATCACCGAATCAGATCAGATACGGATGGCGCAGCAGAATGGTCTCGTCGCGGTCCGGACCGGTCGAGATCATGTCGATCGGAATGCCGACCACTTCCTCGATGCGCTTCAGGTACTGGCGCGCGGCCTCGGGCAGCGCATCCCAGCTCTTGATGCCGAAGGTCGATTCGTTCCAGCCGGGGAAGTCCTCGTAGATCGGTTCGCAGCGCGCCACGGCGTCGGAGCCGCGCGGCAGCATGTCGATCTGCTTGCCGTCCAGCATGTAGCCGACGCACAGGCGGATCGTGTCGAGACCGTCGAGCACGTCCAGCTTGGTCATGCACAGGCCCGACACGCCGTTGATCTGCACCGAGCGCTTCAGCGCGGCGGCATCGAGCCAGCCGGTGCGGCGCGGACGGCCGGTCACCGAACCGAACTCCTTGCCGACATTGGCCAGGCGCACGCCGACCGGGTCCTGGCGGCGCGGGTTGTCGTTGTCGTACAGCTCGCTGGGGAACGGGCCCGAACCGACGCGGGTGCAATACGCCTTGGTGATGCCCAGGATGTAGTGCAGGCGGCCGGGACCCACGCCGGCGCCCGCGGTGGCGGCGCCCGCCACGCAGTTGCTCGAGGTCACGAACGGATAGGTGCCGTGATCGACGTCGAGCAGCGTGCCCTGCGCGCCCTCAAACATCAGGTTCTGGCCGGCGGCGTTGACCGCGTACAGCTCGGCCGACACGTCGGCGACCATCGGCGCCAGGCGCGGCGCATAGGCCAGCGCCTCGTCCAGCGTCTGCTGGAAGTCCACGGCCTCGGCGCCCAGGTACTGGGTCAGCATGAAGTTGTGGAAGTCGAGGTTCTCGCGCAGGCGCTCGGCGAATTGCTGCGGATCGAACAGGTCCTGCACGCGCAGCGCGCGGCGGGCCACCTTGTCCTCGTAGGCCGGGCCGATGCCGCGTCCGGTGGTGCCGATCTTGCCGGCGCCGCGGCGCGTCTCGCGCGCGCGATCGATCGCGACGTGGTACGGCAGGATCAGCGTGGCCGCTTCGGAGATGCGCAGGCGGTTCTGCACCTGCAGGCCGGCCCCTTCCAGTTCCTCGATCTCGCGGAACAGCGCCTCGGGCGACAGCACCACGCCGTTGCCGATATAGCAGACGGTGCCTTCGCGCATGATCCCCGACGGGATCAGCCGCAGAATCGTTTTCTTGCCGCCGATGATCAGGGTGTGGCCGGCGTTGTGGCCACCCTGAAACCGCACCACGCCCTTTGCATGATCGGTAAGCCAATCGACGATTTTTCCTTTGCCTTCGTCACCCCACTGGGTGCCGATCACGACGACGTTGCGTCCCTGGCTTACTGCTGAAGCGGACATGTTGAACTGGTCAGAAGGTTAAAAACGTATTCTACTCTTGTTGCGGGCCGATCCCCGATTTTGCAGGGAGAACCGCTCAGTCCGGCGAACCGGCGCTCAGCGCGGCACCACCACCCAGCGGCCGCCGTCGCGCACCAGCTGGCGGTCGCAATTGAACTCGTCAAGCTCGTGCGTGTGGCCCGGCAACGACTGGATCACGATCTCGCCGCCCTCGCGCAGCGCCGCGATCGCGGTGCGCAGCGCGGGATCGGCGTCCCACGGCGCAAAGATCGCCAGCGCGCGGACCTCGACCGGCGACAGCGCCGCGACCTCGCGCAGGTCCAGCGAAAAGCCGGTGGCCGGACGCGCGCGGCCGAAGGCCTCGCCCACCTTGTCGTAGCGGCCGCCGCGGGCAACGTGGTTCGGCAGGCCCGCCACGTAGGCCGCGAACATGACTCCACTGTGATAGTGGTAACCGCGCAGATCGGCAAGGTCGATGTTGACCGTGGCATCGCGCACCTCGCCGGCCAGGAAGGCCAGCTCGTCCAGGGCGCGGCCGATGGCCGGGCTGGCGGGCAGCACCGCGCGGGCCCGCTCGATCACCTCGGGGCCGCCATACAGCGTGGGCAGCGCCAGCAGCGCGTCGCGCTCGACCTGGGGGAAACCGGCGGTCAGCTCGCGCAAGGCCGGCACATCCTTGTTCTCCAGCGCGTCGAACAGGACCTGTTCGTTGCTGCGCGCGGGCGGCAGGCCGTCGAGCAGCGCCGCGACGATGCCGGCATGGCACAGGTCCAGCCGCACCTCGCCCAGCCCCGCCGACTGCAGCGCGGCCAGCATCAGGTTCTGGATCTCGACGTCGGCCTCGAGGCCGGCATGGCCGTAGATCTCGGCGCCGACCTGGATCGGCTCGCGCGTCGCGTGAAAGCCCGCCGGGCGCGCGTGCAGCACGTTGCCGGCGTAGCACAGCCGCGTCACGCCGGGCCGGTTCAGCAGGTGGGCGTCGATACGGGCCACCTGCGGCGTGATATCGGCGCGCAGGCCCATGGTGCGGCCCGACAGCTGGTCGACCAGCTTGAAGGTGCGCAGGTCCAGGTCGTGGCCGGTGCCGGTCAGCAGCGACTCGATGTATTCCAGCAGCGGCGGCATCACCAGCTCGTAGCCGTAGGTGCGGAACAGATCGAGCATGCGGCGGCGCAGCTCCTCGATCTTGCGGGCCTCCGACGGCAGCACGTCGGCGATGTTCTCGGGCAGGAGCCAGTGGTTGGACATGGTGCTTCTCTGATTCGTGTGGGTCGCGGGCCGGGCGCGGGCGGCTCGCACAAAATGGATCGGTCAGTGGACGGCATCGATGGCGCACCGTCCCGCGGGCGAACAAAACCCCGGCAAGCCGGGGTTCGGGCACAGCGGACTGCCGCACTGTCGCGCGATCGCGCTATCGCGCCATCGCACCCGCGGAGGCCGGCACGCTCGCTAGCGCCGGGTCGCCGTCTGCGCGCCGCCCGACGAGCGCATGTAGCGGAAGAATTCGGAGTCCGGCTCCAGCACCAGCACGTCGCGCTTGTCGCGGAAGGTGTTGCGATAGGCTTCCATGCTGCGCCAGAACTGCGCGAACTGCGGATCGCGGCCGAACGCCTCGGCGTAGATCTGCGAAGCGCGGGCATCGCCCTCGCCCTTGATCTTCTGCGCCTCGCGATAGGCCTCGGCCAGCACCACCTCGCGCTGGCGGTCGGCGTCGGCGCGGATCTTCTCGCCCTCGGCCGCGCCGGTCGAGCGCAGTTCGTTGGCGACGCGCTTGCGCTCGGCTTCCATCCGGCGATAGACCGACTCGCTGATCGCCGGCAACAGGTCGACGCGCTTGAGGCGCACGTCGAGAATCTCGACGCCGACCGACTTGCCGTACTCGGTCATGCTGTTGCGGATGTTCTGCATGACCTGCTCGCGTTCGCCCGCCACCACTTCGGCGACGGTGCGGCGGCCGAACTCCTCGCGCGCGGCGGCGTCGATCCGCTGCGTCATGCGGTCCTGCGCGCCGCGCAGGTTGCCGCCGAAGGCGACGAAGAAATTGCGCGGATCGGTGATTCGCCATTTGACGAACCAGTCCACCATCATGCTTTTCTTCTCGGCCGTCAGGAAACGCTCGCCGGCGGCCACGTCGATGGTCTGCAGGCGGCGGTCCATGAAGACCACGTTCTGCAGCGGCGGCGGCAGCTTGAAATGCAGGCCGGGGTCGCGCACGACCTGCTTGATCTCGCCGAAGGCGAACACCACGGCGTACTGCCGCTGATCGACCACGAACACCATCGAGGAGGCAATCGCCAACACGATGAAGAGGCCGATGGCATAGGAAATCAGTCGGTTCATCTGGGTTCTCTCCTCAACGGGAATCGCGATCGCGATTGCGCAGCGCTTCGCGCGACCGCGTATCGGCGCTGGCGTCCGGTACCGGCGCCGGCGTGGCCGGCGGCGGTACCGCACCCGCCCCGCGGGGATCGGCCTGCGACTGCGCCATCAGCTTGTCGAGCGGCAGGTAGAGGAGATTGTTGCCCTGGCTCGTATCGACCAGGACCTTGCTGGTATTGGCGTAGATCTGCTGCATCGTTTCCAGATAGATGCGGTCGCGCGTGACCTGCGGCGCCTTGGCGTACTCGGATTGCACCTGGCGGAAGCGCGAGGCATCGCCCTCGGCCTGCGCGATCGCGCGGGCCTTGTAGGCCTGCGCCTCTTCGGCCAGGCGCGCGGCGGTACCCTGGGCGCGCGGAATCACGTCGTTGGCGTAGGCCTGGCCTTCGCTGATGGCGCGCTCGCGGTCCTGGCTGGCCTTGTTGACGTCGTCGAAGGCGGCCTGCACCTGCTCGGGCGGCTGCACGCTCTGCACGTTCACCGAGATTACGCGGATGCCGGTCTTGTACGCCGACAGGATCGCCTGGATCGACTTGGCCAGGCCCTGCGCGATCTGCTCGCGGTTCTCGTACAGCACCGAATCCATCTTGTTGCGGCCGACGATCTCGCGCACCGAGGTCTCGGCCGCCTGGGTCACCAGCTCCTCGTCGCCGCCGCGGTCGGTCTTGTTGAAGAACAGGAATTCGGTCGCGTCCTGGATGTCGTACTGCACCGTGAAGCGGACGTCGATGATGTTCTCGTCCTGCGTCAGCATCGACGAGTCCTTCAGATTGCTGTCCTTGATCGAGGTCGAACGGCCGACCTCGACAGAACGCACCGCCGACAGGTTGACGATCTCGGCCGACTGGATCGGCCACGGCATGCGCCAGTTGATACCGGGGCCCGTGGTGTACTTGAACTTGCCGAACTGCAGCACCACCGCGGTCTGGCCTTCCTGCACCATGAAGAAGCCGCTGGCCAGCCAGATCACGATCACCGCGACCGCGATCACGCCGGCGCCGATGCCCGAACCCTTGCCGGGCGTGCGCGTGCCGCCGCCGAAGTTCTGGTTGTTGTTGCCGCCGCCGTTGTCCTTGCGGCCCAGCAGGCTGTTCAGGCGGCGATTGAAGTCGCGCCACAGCTCGTCCAGGTCCGGCGGACCATCCTGCGGGCGCTGGTTCTGACGGCCGTTGTCGCGTCCGCCGTCGCGCCCATCCTTGTCCTCGTCGTCCTTGTCGCCACGGCCCCAGCGGGGATCGTTCAGCGAAAGAATCGCGCGCAGACGCTGCCAGCTGCTCGGCCGACGGGCGCCTCGGGCAAGGCTTGTATCAGAGGTCCGGGAGAACTGGGGCATGTAGGGCACGGTTCCGGGAAAGTTGTAACGAGGGGATTCTAGCAGTCATCGACGCCACTTTTGTTCATTTGATGCCGGAGGCGGCGCCTGACGCCGCCCGCATCAGTCGGCGCCGCGATCGGGAAGGCGGCGAGGGGCGGGTGCTTCGGGGGTCGAATCGGGGTCGGAGTCGAGAGCGGAAGCCGGGTCGGACGCCGGGTTGGACGCCGGACCGGAATCGGCGTCCGAAGCGGGATCGGCGTCCCGGGCAACGGTATCCGCGTTGCGATCGGCAAACCCGACGCCGTCGCCTCCGTCCGCGCCATCGGCACCATCGGCGCCATCGCCCTCCCACTGGCGGCGTTCGTGCAGGTCCTGCAGCCGCGGATCGGCGGCTTCCGGCGCGGCGGGCCGCTCCGCCAGCCAGCGCGCGGCCTCGACGATCGCATCGCGCAGGCCGTCCAGCCCGATGGCGTCGCGCGCGCTGATGAAGACCCGCACCGGCACGCCGTCCTCATTGCGTTCGATGCGCGGGCCATGCTCGAGCAGTTCGGGCGCCGCGTCGATCTTGTTCATCACGACGATCTGCGGAATGTCGGCCGCATCGATCTCGGCCAGTACCCGATTGACCTGTTCGATCTGCTCGTGGCGCACCGGGCTGGCGGCATCGACCACATGCAGCAGCAGATCGGCATGCACGGTTTCCTCGAGCGTGGCGCGGAACGCCGCCACCAGCTGGGTCGGCAGGTCGCGGATGAAGCCGACCGTATCGGACAGCACCACATTGCCCAGGCCGTCCAGATAGAGCCGGCGCGAGGTCGTATCGAGCGTCGCGAACAGCTGGTCGGCGGCATAGGCTCGGGCCTTGGTCAGCGCGTTGAACAGCGTCGACTTGCCCGCGTTGGTATAGCCGACCAGCGAAATGCTCAGCGTCTCGTTGCGCGCGCGGGCACGGCGCTGCGTGCTGTGCTGGCGCTGCAGCCGCGACAGATCCGTCTTGAGCCGCTTGGCGCGGTCGTCCAGCATGCGGCGGTCCAGTTCGAGCTGACGCTCGCCGGGGCCGCCGCGCATGCCGATACCGCCCTTCTGCCGCTCCAGGTGGCTCCAGGCGCGAACCAGCCGCGAGGCGCGGTATTGCACCTGGGCAAGTTCGACCTGCACCTTGCCGACATGGCTCTGCGCGCGCTGGCCGAAGATATCGAGAATCAGGCCCGTGCGGTCGATCACGTGCCGGTTCAGGAAGCGTTCGAGATTGCGCTGCTGCGCGGGACTCAACGCGTGGTTGAACACCACCACGTCGGCATCGAGCGCGTCGGCCGCTTCCTTCAGTTCCTCGGCCTTGCCCGAGCCGATGAACAGCGCCGGGTCCGGACGCGAACGCTTGCCGGTCAGGGTATGCACCGGCGTGGAACCGGCGGTGGACGTCAGCAACGCCAGCTCGCTCAGGCTCTCTTCGAAATCGTGCTTGCCGAAATCGACGCCGACGAGAATGGCGCGGGTGGGTTCGGAGGGGGAAGTGGCTCTAGGTTGCAAGCTTGGGGCGCACAGTGGCGCGGGAAAAAACCGGGATCAGAAACAGGAAGGCGCGCTCCGCAAAACGCGACGATACAAAGAACGATGCCGCGCCAGCACCGGAGGGCGCTGGCGCGGCGTCGGAGCGTGATTGCCGCGCATGCGCGCGGCCGGAAATGCGAGCGGCGTCGGAATCAGCCTTCCGCGGAGTCGTCGACGCGGAAATTGACCGCGCGCGCGGGAACGACAGTGGAAATCGCATGCTTGTAGACCATCTGCGTCACCGTGTTACGCAGCAGGACGACATATTGGTCGAAGGATTCGATATTACCTTGCAGCTTGATGCCATTGACGAGGTAGATGGAAACCGGCACGTGCTCCTTGCGCAGCGCGTTCAGGAACGGGTCTTGTAGCAATTGCCCTTTGTTGCTCATGGCACACTCCAAATTTATAGATTTAGTGATCAATGATGGGGATCGATATCCCCGGTTTCAAGTCGGACGACGCAAGATCGCGTCAAAAAAAATCAAAACGGTACCAGGCCGGCATCAACCAGCGGGGGCTCCCGCTAGTGTGAATTTAGCCGCAGTTCCAAACGAACGCAAACGAAACTTCGGCGCCACAGACGGGGCTGCGGCGCCCCCATCTGGCCGCCTTTTCCGACTCAATCCTTCGAGTCCTTGTACGGGTTTTTGTTCGTACGAAATTCGATTCGAAGCGGTGTGCCCTTCAGATTGAAGGCGGCGCGGAAACGCCCTTCCAGGAAACGCCGATAGGTTTCGGGCACCGCGTTCAGCGAATTGCCGTGCACGACGATGATCGGCGGATTGGAACCGCCCTGGTGCGCGTAGCGCATCTTGGGGCGCGTCGCACCGACGCGGCGCGGCTGCTGGAACTCCACCGCATCGTGCAGCACGCGCGTGAGCTTGGGCGTCGGCATCTTGATCATCGCCGCGGCGTACGCGTCGTCGACCGAGCGCAGCAGCGGGCCGATGCCGGTGCGCTCGCGGGCAGAGATGAAATGGAAATTGGCGAAATCCAGGAACTGCAGCTTGCGCTGCAGATCGTGCTTGATCCGGTCACGGGTATGGCCGTCCAGACCGTCCCATTTATTGACGCCGACCACCAGTGCGCGCCCCGACTCGACGATGAAGCCGGCGATATGCGCGTCCTGCTCGGAGACGTCCTGCTGGGCGTCGAGCAGCAGCACCACCACGTTGGCATCGGCAATCGACTGCAGCGTCTTGACGACCGAGAACTTCTCGATCGCCTCGAACACCTTGCCCCGCTTGCGCAGGCCCGCGGTATCGATCAGCGTATAGGGCTTGCCGCCGCGCTCGAACTCGACATAGATCGCATCGCGCGTGGTGCCCGGCATGTCGAAGGCGATCACGCGCTCCTCGCCGATCAGCGTATTGACCAGCGTGGACTTGCCCACGTTGGGGCGGCCGACGATCGCGATCTTGATGCCGCGCGTGTTCTGGTCCTCGGGCTCGGCCAGCTCGGGACGCTGCTCGACCGCGGCCTCCAGCGCCTCCTCGACCAGTTCGCGCACGCCGTCGCCGTGGGTGGCCGAGATCGCATAGGGGTCGCCCATGCCGAGCTCGTAGAAGTCGGCCGCGACCGCGGTGTACTTCATGCCCTCGGCCTTGTTGACGGCCAGCATCACGCGGCGTCCGGTCTTGCGCAGATAGTCGGCGATGACCAGGTCCTGCGGCGCCAGGCCCAGGCGGCCGTCGACGATGAAGATGACGACGTCGGCCTCGGCCACGGCCTGCCGGGTCTGCTTGGCCATTTCGGCGACGATGCCTTCCTTGGCCACCGGTTCGAAGCCGCCGGTATCGATGACGATGTACGGACGGTCGGCGCCGCGCCCCTCGCCGTAGTGGCGGTCGCGGGTCAGGCCCGGCAGGTCCGCGACGAGCGCGTCGCGCGAGCGGGTCAGGCGGTTGAATAACGTCGACTTGCCCACATTGGGGCGGCCGACGAGTGCGATCACTGGTTTCATGCAAATCGTGGAGGGCCACGCCGGGCGCGGTGCGCCAGGCATGCCTCCGAAGAATCAGGTTGGTCCGACAGCCTGGCGCAACGCGCCGGGCCGGCAATCCTGTCGGGTGAAATCAAGCCGCGGGCCACTGGCCCGCATGACGCATGTGGCCGGCACCGCCATCGCGGCGGGCCGGCCATGCTGTCGGGTCCCGGCGGTCGCGCGCACCGACAGGTGAGCGCGCGGTCGCCGGTGGGACGCCCGCGGTGGCGGCCGTCCCTGTTTGGGTCAGCGCTTCAATCCGGAATATAGCCGTAGACGTCGCCCCCTCGGGTCTGCACCACCAGGGTCTGGCCCGCCACCACCGGTGCGGCGGTGATCGGGCTGCTGCCGGCCCGCACGCGCGCGACGAACTTGCCGTCCTCGCGCGACAGGAAATGCAGGTAGCCCTCGAAGTCGCCGATCACCACCGAGCGGCCCAGCGCCAGCGGCATGCCAAGCGGCCGGTTGCGCAGCTGCTCGTTGCGCCAGCGCTCGTTGCCGTTCTGGCGATCGAAGGCATACACCACCGAATGCTCGTTGGCGGCGAACAGCGACACGTCGTCCTGGGTCGGGCCGACCGGCGACGAGAAGTCCTTGCCCCACTGCGGCTGGCCATTGGCGAGCTCCAGGCAGGCGATGCGGCCCTGGAAGGTGGTCGCGCAGACCTGGCGGCCGTTGATCATCGGCAGGCCCGTCACGTCGTTGAGCCGCTCGATCTCGGACACGCCCTTCGGATACGAGATCGTGCTCTCCCACCGCAGCACGCCGTTGGACGGTGCCAGCACGCCCAGCTTGCCGCCGGGAAAGCCCATCACGATGCCGTCGCCGGCGAACACCATGCCCATCGCGGCGCGCAGGTTCAGCGGCGTCTGCGCGCGCTGGTAGATCCAGCGGCGTTCGCCGGTCTGTGCATCGAGGCCCAGCACGCGCGTATCGGTAGTGCGCACCACCACGAGGTCGTGGCCAACCAGCGGCGAGGACAGGATCTCGCCATTGATCTGCTTCTTCCACAACTGCTTGCCGCTGGCGTCGAAGGCGAACACCACGCCCTTCTCGCCGGCGACCGCGGTCACATTGCCGTCGCTGCCGGGGCCGGTGGTCAGGTCGACGTCGGTGTCGACCTTCCACAGCGTGCGACCGCTGGTGCCGTCGAGCGCCATCACGTCGCCGCCGTGCGACGACACATAGACCTTGTCGCCGACCGCGACCGGCTGCAGCGAATACGGGCCGCTCTTGCCGACGCTGGCGCGCCAGGCCTCCTTGACCGTCAGCGTCTGCGTGACCGGCTGCAGCTGGGCCGGCGGATTCTTGTCGGCCTTGCCGAACAGCGAGCAGCCAGCCAGGGCGGTGGCACAGGCAACGACGAGCGCCTGGGTCAAGCGAACAGGGCGAAAGATCCGGGCAGCGCCGTTAGGCATCGACATCATCTGGTTGCGTTCCTGAAAAAAGGTGGGAAGCGAAGTGGGAGCGGGTCGGGCAAATTCGCTGGCATTCGATGCACCGACCGGGCCGGCGCATCGACTGCAGCATCCTCGCTTATGCGGTGCCCAGGGCGTCCAGCTTGAACTGGATGATCTGGCGCATGCCGGCCTCGTCGACGCCGAGCTTGTCGAGCGCCTGGCGGTAGGCCGCGCGCGCCTCGTCACGCTTGTCCTGCGCCGCCAGCAGGTCGCCGCGGCGATCCGCATACAGCGCGACGAACGGGCTCGGCGGCTCGGCCTTGAGCAGCGCCAGCCCCTGGTCGTAGGCTTTCTCGTCGAGCAGCACGCCGGCCAGGCGGATACGCGCGAGGTGCTGGTACTCACCGTCGCCATGATCGACCGCCCATTGCAGCTGGCTCTTGGCGCCGGCCAGATCGCCGGCCTCGTACAACACCTTGGCGGCGACCAGCGCCGTCATCTGGCCATAGGCCGTCTTGCCGTACTTGTCCTCGAGGTCGCCGGCCGCGCGCTTGGTACGCTCGACATCGCGCGCCTCGGCGGCCTTCAGCACCTGCTCGTACAGCACCGCGGCCTCGCCGGCCTGCTTGCGCTGCCACCAGTTCCAGCCATTCCAGGCCGCGAAGGCCAGCAGGCAGGCAATCAGCAGCCAGGTCAGGAAGTTGCCGTACTGGCGCCACCATGCCTTGATGTTTTCAAGCTGTTCCTGCTCTTCCAGATCGTAAGCCATCTCGTGGTTTCAACCGCGTTGGTTTGTCGTCAGGCAAGCGCGCATCGTGCAGCGCGCCTGCGTCATCATTGAAGGTCTTCGCCGGACTCGCCACCCATGCCGGCGACCATCGATTCGACCAGATAGTCGACCAGGTCCTCGGCGGGCACCGTGGCCTGCTGGCCGTTGTTCTCGGTTTGCCCGTCCGCCGCCCGCAGGGCCTTGACCTGCACCACGCCGGCGGCCAGTTCATCCTCGCCAATGATAACGGCATGGGAAGCCCCGCTCGCGTCGGCCCGCTTCATCTGCGATTTGAAGCTGCCGCTCTTGCCATCCGCGGTGGCGTGCACGACCACATCGAAACCGGCATCGCGCATGCGCTCCGCCGCGATCATCGCCTGCTGCGCCGCGGCCTCGCCCTGGTGCACGACATAGACGTCGCACGCGTCGGCCTGGCGTGCCAGCCCTTCCTCGCGCATCAGTTCGATGATCCGCTCGATCCCCATCGCCCAGCCGCAGGCCGGCGCCGACTTGCCGCCCATCTGCGCGATCAGCGGATCGTAGCGGCCGCCGCCGGCGATGGTGCCCTGCGCGCCGAGCTTGTCGGTGATCCACTCGAACACGGTCAGGTTGTAGTAGTCCAGCCCGCGCACCAGGCGCGGATTGATCGTGAACGGAATATTGTTGGCCTTCAGCAGACGCTGCACGCCCTCGAAGTGGGCCAGCGAGGCCTCGCCGAGGAAGTCGATCAGCTTCGGCGCGTTCGCCGCCATCTCCTGCAGCGCGGGATTCTTGGTGTCGAGCACGCGCAGCGGGTTGGTGTACAGGCGCCGCTTGCCGTCCTCGTCCAGGATGTCCTGGAAGCCTTCCAGATACTTGATCAGTTCCTGGCGATGGGCCGCGCGCTCGTCGGCCTGGCCCAGCGAATTGATCTCCAGCCGCACACCGGTCAGGCCCAGGTCGTCCCACAGGCGCTGGCACATCAGGATGATCTCGGCGTCGACATCCGGACCGGCAAAGCCGAGCGCCTCGGCGCCGAGCTGGTGGAACTGGCGATAGCGGCCGCGCTGCGGGCGCTCGTGGCGGAACATCGGGCCGGTGTACCACAGGCGCTTGGGACCGTCGTACAGCAGGTTGTGCTCGATGGTGGCGCGCACCACCGCCGCCGTGCCCTCGGGACGCAGCGTCAGTTGCTCGCCGTTCAGCGAATCGGTGAAGGAATACATCTCCTTCTCGACGATGTCGGTGACCTCGCCGATGCCGCGCACGAACAGCTGGGTCGGCTCGACGATCGGCGTGCGGATCTGCTGGTAGCCGTAGGCGCGCAGCATCGCGCGGGCCGCCTGGTCGAACTGCTCCCACAGCGGGGCGTCGGCGGGCAGCATGTCGTTCATGCCCTTGACGCCCTGCAGTGCGCGGGCCTTGCCCTGGTTCTGGGCGCCGCCGTTGGCCGGCGCCGGATTCTCGGATGCGTTCATGGTTGTCATTCTGTTGCTGGGTCGCGGGGGATCCGTTGCCAGTCAGCGGCCGATCTGTCGCCGATCACCGGCCCACATTGGCCGCCGTGCTGCCCTTCCCGTAGTGCGTGCGCACATATTCGTCGACCATCGCCTGGAACTCCTCGGCAATCCGCTCGCCGCGCAGAGTCTTCACCTTGACGCCGTCGACGAACACCGGCGCCGCCGGCGATTCGCCGGAGCCCGGCAGCGAGATGCCGATATTCGCGTGCTTGCTCTCGCCCGGGCCGTTGACGATGCAGCCCATCACGGCCACATCCATTTCCTCGACGCCGGGATACTCGGTCTTCCATACCGGCATCTGCGCGCGCAGGTACGACTGGATGCTGGCGGCCAGTTCCTGGAACACCGTGCTGGTGGTGCGGCCGCAGCCCGGGCACGCGATCACCATCGGCGTGAAGTTGCGCAGGCCCATGGTCTGCAGGATCTCCTGCGCGACATGCACTTCCTTGTCGCGCGACGCGCCCGGCTCCGGCGTCAGCGAGATCCGGATCGTGTCGCCGATGCCTTCCTGCAGCAGCACCGACAGCGCGGCCGTCGAGGCGACGATGCCCTTGCTGCCCATGCCCGCCTCGGTCAGGCCGAGATGCAGCGGATAGTCGCAGCGGCGCGCCAGCTCGCGGTAGACCGCGATCAGCTCCTGCACCTGCGACACCTTGCACGACAGGATGATCTGGTCGCCCGGCAGGCCGATTTCCTCGGCGCGCCGCGCGGAGTCGATCGCCGACGTGATCAGCGCCTCGATCATCACGCTCTGCGCCGGCCACGGTTCGGCGCGCTGGCCGTTCTCGTCCATGATGCGCGCCAGCAGATCCTGATCCAGGCTGCCCCAGTTGACGCCGATGCGCACCGGCTTGCCGTGCCGGCATGCCATCTCGATCATCTGCGCGAACTGCGTGTCGCGCTTGGCGCCCTGGCCGACGTTGCCCGGGTTGATGCGGTACTTCGACAGCGCCTGCGCGCAGGCCGGATGGTCCTGCAGCAGCTTGTGGCCGTTGTAGTGGAAGTCGCCGACCAGCGGCACGTCGATGCCCATCCGATCGAGCTGGTCGCGGATGGCGGGCACCGCCGCAGCGGCTTCGGGCGTATTGACCGTGATGCGGACGATCTCCGAGCCGGCGCGCGCCAGTTCCTTGATCTGGATCGCGGTGCCGACCGCATCGACGGTGTCGGTATTGGTCATCGACTGCACGCGCACCGGCGCGTCGCCGCCGATCGTCACCACGTTGTCGCCCCAGACCACGCGCGCCTGCCGGGTGCGGCGGCGCGGCAGCGATCCGGGCAGTACGGGCAGACAGGCCTGTGCGTTCATGGGGTTACCTCGTTGCATTGGCGTGCGGTCGACGAATGGAAACGATCGGGGACCGACGGATAAATCAGGGCAGCGTCAGGCGCGCCACGTTGTTGCGGTTGGCCGCCTGCAGATCGACCGGCTCGCCGTTGCGGGTCATCGCCGCGACGCCCTTGACGTTGCCGATCACGACCTTGTACGGCGCCGTGCCGCCGCCGGCGACCTCATCGCCCGCCTTGGCGGTGCCGCCCAGCACGACCTTGCCGCTGGCGTCGCGAACCTCATACCAGGTCGGGGCGCTGAAACGCAGCTGCAGTTCGCCGGAGGCCGACGCAGCCGTGGCTGCTGCGGCGGCAGGCGCTGCCGCTGCTGCCGTGGCAGCCGACTCATTGG
>NZ_JCBAJO010000379.1:0-2863 GCF_059772245.1 Cupriavidus sp. R6-3 | reverse complement strand
CTCGCGGTGCCGCTGGCCTGCATGGCGCTGGTCGCATGCGGCTCCGACGATGACGACGACCGTGGCGCTCCGGTCAACCAGCGCCCGGCCTATATCAGTTCGCTGACCGTGCATGAGTACGACGGCAGCGCCGACGACCTGCTGACCGCCGGGCTCGGCAAGGACGGACTGGCAGGCACCGCGCCGCTGCCGGCCGATCCGAATGCGCCGACGCGAACCGAGCTGCGTCGCTATGCGATCTGGAGCAACTACACGGCGCTGGTCGATGTCAGCGCCGCCGGCGGCTACGGCACGCTGTACGGGCCCAATGTCGATGCGCAGGGCACCGTGACCGGCGGCCAGGGCAAGATCCCCGGCGTCGAGTACCTGGCCTATGCCGACGATGGCAGCGGCCGGCAGAACGTCACGATGATGGTGCAGATCCCGGCCAGCTTCGATCCCGCGCGGCCTTGCCTGATCACCGCCACGTCGTCCGGCTCGCGCGGCGTCTACGGCGGCATCTCGACCGGCGAATGGGGCTTGAAGCGCGGCTGCGCGGTCGCCTATACCGACAAGGGCACCGGCGCGGCGCCGCACGATCTGGGCAACGACACCGTCGCGCTGATCGACGGCACCCGCACCAGCCGCGCCGCGGCAGGCCGCGAGGCGCATTTCGCCGCGCCGATCGACGACAGCGCGCGCGCCGCCTTCAACGCCGCGGCGCCGCATCGGCTGGCCTTCAAGCATGCGCATTCGCAGCGCAATCCCGAGAAGGACTGGGGCCTGTTCACGCTGCAGGCGATCGAATTCGGCATCTGGGCAATCAACGACCGCCATGGCGAGGTGCGCGACGGCCAGCGCCGCCGCACCATCGACAAGGACAAGCTGCTGGTGATCGCCTCGAGCCTGTCCAATGGCGGCGGCGCGGCGGTCGCCGCGGCCGAGGCCGACGTGCAGGGCCTGATTGACGGCGTCGCGGTCAGCGAGCCGAACCTGAACATGCCGCAAGATGCCGGCATCACGGTGCGGCGCGGCGGCACGCCGGTCGCGGTGAACGGCCGCACGCTGTACGACTACACGACGATGGCCAACCTGCTGCAGCTGTGCGCGGCGCAGGACCCGGCCAACGCGCAGGCGCCGGCGGTCGGTTTCTACGCGACGCTGGGCGCCATTCCGGCCAACCGCTGCGCCGCGCTCGCCAGCGCCGGCATCGTCAAGGGCGCGACGCTGGCGGAACAGGCGGCCAGCGCCCAGCAGGCGCTGCGCGACTATGGCTGGGAGCCCGAATCGTCGGTGCTGCACGCCTCGCTGGGCTTCTTCGAGGTGGCCAGCGCGGTGTCGGTGACCTATGCCAATGCGCTGTCGCGCGCCAGCGTGACCGACCGGCTGTGCGGCTACAGCTTCAGCGGCATCAACGCGGCGTTCGAACCCGCGCCGGTGACCCAGGCGCAGATGGCCAACATGTTCTCCACCGGCAATGGCGTGCCGCCGTCGTCGGGCGTGCAGCTGATCAACGACCTGGACCCGCGCGGTCCGCGCCGCGACCTGCTGTCGCGCTCGCCCGGCTCGCCGGTAGACGACGCCAACACCGCCGGCGCGCGCTGCCTGCGCGACCTGGTGACCGGCAACTCGCCGCAGGCCCTCGCGCTGCAGGTGGGCCAGCGCCTGACGCTGCGCAACGGCAACCTGCGCGGCAAGCCGGCGCTGATCGTGCACGGCCGCGACGATGCGCTGCTGCCGGTCAACCACACCTCGCGCCCGTACCTGGGCCTGAACCGGCAGCGCGAGGGCGCGGCCAGCCGGCTGTCGTATGTCGAGGTGACCAACGCCCAGCACTTCGACGCCTTCAATGCGCTGGTGCCCGGCTATGGCAATCGCTACGTGCCGCTGCATCTGTACCTGAACCGCGCGCTCGACGCGATGTACGACCATCTGCGCAGCGGCACGCCGCTGCCGCCGTCGCAGGTGGTGCGCACGGTGCCGCGCGGGGGCACGCCGAACTCGCCGGCGCCGGCGATCCAGCCGTCCAACGTTCCCGGCTTTGCCGCCAACCCCGCCGCCGGCGACCGCATCGAGGTCGTCGGGGGCATCGTCGAGGTACCGCAGTGACGACGGCCATCCAGCAGACCGCCGGGCCCGCGGTGGGCGCCGCACCTACCACGCCCGCCGCGGCCGCCCCGATCCGCGTGCTGACGCAGCACGACTTCGACCGCTTCGCGCGCCTGTCGCGCGACGACAATCCGATCCACTGCGATCCCGCGTTTGCGCGCGGCACGCATTTCGGTGCGACCGTCGCGCACGGCATGCTGCTGTTCTCGCTGCTGTGCGCGCAGATGCAGCGAGGGCGAGCGGGGCCGGTGCTGCCGCTGGCGCAGACGCTGATGTTTCCGCAGCCCACCTACGTCGGCGACGGCGTGGTGGCGGAACTGGTGCCGGGGGAGGGCGCGGCCGGACGGATCGCGCTGCGCACCGCGATCCGCTGCGTGCAGCGCGGCGGCCGCGCGCTGGGGGCTCCGCCGTCGGCCACACTTTCGGCCCCGCTGTCAGCCCCACTTTCCGCCCCAGTTTCGGCCGCACTTCCGGCCCGGGAATCGGCACCGTTGTCGGCCACCTTTTCGGCCTCGCTGCCTGCTCATGAGGCGCCGGTCACGGCCAGCGGCGAGGCGGAACTGCTGCTCGATCCCGATGCCGCCGCGCTGACCGGGCCGCTGGTGGCGGGTGCCGACGCGGCGATCGCCGGCGACACGGCGCTGTACCACCTGCGGCCCGGGCAGCAGGCCGACGCGGAGCGCGCCTTCGAGGCAGCGGACATCGACGAGTACGTGGCGCTGAGCGAGGACGCCAATCCGCTCTACACGGACGCGGCGCTGGCCCGGCGCCGCGG
>NZ_JCBAJO010000378.1:0-2865 GCF_059772245.1 Cupriavidus sp. R6-3 | reverse complement strand
AGACGCTCGGCAAGCGGCACGCCGGTGCGCCGGCGCAGCAAGGTCAGCGCCGCGTCGACATGGCTGGCAGGATCGGGCGCGTCGAGCGGGACGCGCGTTGGCATGGGTTCTTCCGGAAGCGGTGGCTGGTACAGGCCCAGTGCCAGGCATGGATGCATCGCGTCCGGCGCGGGTTCGGCGCGCTGGCCATCACCGTGGGATCGCCCCGGTTCGGAACGGAAGAACGGCTGGCCGAACTGGCCGAGAAGACGGCCGAAGGAGGGAAAGGAAGAGGGAAACACGATGGCGGGCGCCTCGGCAGTCGAGCGGGATGGCGCAATGTAGCGCTTCCGTGCGAGCTTGCTGTCGAGACTGGTCCGACTCTATAGAGTCTCGCCGACGCACTGCGATGCAATGTTTCGGAATCTATACAGACAGCCTCTGCGGCACCGAGTCGCAGTGCATGGCAGGTGCTGCGCCTGACCCTCGATCCCCTAGCGCTGCGCCGTCGCGAGCCGTACCGCCAGACCGGCGAAGACGGTGCCGGCGAACCAGTTCAGCGCCCGTCGCGCGCGCGCCGAGCGCAGCAGCAACGTGCCGAACAGCCCGGAGAACCATGCGATGGCGCCGAACACCAGCAGCGTGGCCAGCATGAAGACCGCGCCCAGCACCGCGATCTGCATGGCGATCGGTCCCTGCGCCGGCGAGACGAACTGCGGCAGGAAGGCAAGAAAGAAGATCGCGACCTTGGGATTGGTGACGTTCATCACCACGCCACGCCGATACATCTGCCAGCCGTTGCCGGCGCGCTCGCTTGCCTGCACCGGGGCATCGACCGGCGCGCGAAACGCCTGCCACGCGAGCCACGCCAGGTACAGCGCGCCGCAGATCTTCAGCACGGTGAAGGCGGTGGCCGACGCCGCGAACAACGTCGCCAGTCCCAGCGCCACCGCGGCGGTGTGGAACAGCAGGCCGGTACACAGGCCCAGCACCACGGTCAAACCCGCCCGCGGCCCGCGCATGGCGGACTGCAGCAGCACGAAGACGTTGTCCGGCCCGGGCGCGAGGCCGAGCAGCACGGCAATGCCGAAGAAGGCGATCAGCGTATCGAGCGTGGGCATCTTGTCTCCTGGAACGGTGGAAGGCGGGATCGCCTGGGGTGCTGCTGCGCCGTCAGACCAGCGGGGACGGGTCCGTGTGCGGCGCGACGGCTTGGCCGCCGGCCATCACCAGCCGGTTGCGGCCGCCGCGCTTGGCCGCATAGAGCGCAACGTCGGCGGCGGCCACCAGTTCCTCGACCAGCGGCGAGTCCGGAATGCGGGAGACTGCGCCGACGCTGATGCTCAGGAAGGGATGCGACGGGTCCGCGCCCACATGCGGCATTTGCAGCGAGCGCACTGCCTGCAGCATGCGCATGCCGATGTCACGGGTGCGATCCGCATCGGCCTGGTGCAGCACCACGGCGAACTCCTCGCCGCCCACGCGCGCGCAGAAGCTGGCCGCCTCGTCGAGCGTCTGCGCCAGCGTCGCGCCGATCGCGCGCAGGCATTCGTCGCCGCGCAAATGGCCGTAGATGTCGTTGTACTGCTTGAAGAAGTCGATGTCGATCAGCATCAGGCCGAGCGGCGTGCCGCGCTCCTGCGCCGCGGCGAGCAGCACACCGGCCTCGCGCTGGAAGAAGCGCCGGTTGAACAGGCCGGTCAGCGGGTCGCGATACAGATCGCCTTCGATGCGCAGCAGCTTGTCGACGGTTTCGTTGAGCCGGACCGCGAGATTGGAGTTCTCTTCCACCAGCGCATGCTCGCGCGTGCGAAAGGCGCTGACATCGCGCACGAAGACGATGCGGCCGATGACCCGCTCCTCCAGATTGCGCACCGGCTCGACCGTCAGCTCGTAGTCCGGCACGCCCGCCACATACGGCCGGGTCGCCAGCCACGAAGCGGGCGCGGGATCGCCGCGCCGCAGTCCGGGCAACATGCGTTGGGCCGTGCGGTTCAGATCGGCGATGCGGTCGCGGTCGTCCACGATCACACAGCCTTCGCGCAGCGCGTCGAACACGCGCAGCCGCGCATAGTGGCCCACGTCGCCCAGATGTGGCCGCAGCGCGCACAGCCAGACCAGCAGCGCCATCACGGAGAACGTCGCGGGCGTCAGGTCGCCGCCCACCGGCGTGGTCCAGCCTCGCAGATAGGCGACATTGGCCAGCACCGGCAGCAACAGCCCGGCGATCAGCACCGCCCTTCCCCCGCGCGACAGCCTGCCGCGCGGGCGTGCCGTCACCAGAAAATAGAGGCTCGCCAGCAGCAGGCCGTAACTGTAGGCGGCCAGGGCCCAATAAGCCGGGCCGTGGGAGAACACGGCGCGCGTATGCAGGCCTTCGCCGCCGAACCACTGGATCTGCGGCCAGACCAGCCCATGGCGTTCGTTGGTCAGCACCAGGATCATGCTGGCGACGCCGATCGCCAGGGCCAGGGTCAGCCAGCCGCGGCCGATCACGTGGTCGGGATGCGTCAGCCGCACGACGGACAGCAGCCAGCCCACCGGCACCATCAGGATGCCCGGATATTGCAGCTTGGCCCAGACGATGCGTTCCGCGACGTTGGGAGCCTGGATTTCCAGCATGCGCCCGGCACACCAGATGCCGGCGCCGACAGCGAGCAGCAGAAAGGCCCGCACGGTGGGATCGTCGCGCCGCGGCCAACTCGCGATAGCGATCGCGGCGCACACCAACAGTGCGCCGGCCATCAGCAGAATCAGCAGGGAAATCGCCATCGGGCAGGATTGCAACACGGCTGGCCCGAGTGGGCAACCGCTGCAGCACAGGAGTGGGTATCGAGGTCTGCCGGGGCGCAGACCCGAGGTCGCATCGGGCCGGTCACGAACTGC
>NZ_JCBAJO010000377.1:0-2880 GCF_059772245.1 Cupriavidus sp. R6-3 | reverse complement strand
TACAGCGGGTGTCGCAGCAAGGTGTCACAGCGAAGGACAGACACGCCGATCAGCTGCCCGACAACGTCAATGGCCGCGTCGACGCCGCGGCCATATCCTCTGTCAGCACCCTTGCCCCTCGGCCGTCATTACTGCGAACGCTGGGCGGTGCCGCTCTTGCGCGTCCGCGAAGCAGTCGTGGTTTTCTCGTCGGGCGTGGGTGCCAGCAATGCCGCGAGCAATTCGGCGTCGCGATCATTGCCCATATTGGCGCCCGTCTTTTTTGAAACTCGGCGCGTATTGTTGGAGGCAATACGCGAGCGCTCGGTTTTCGTCTTCCCTACGGTCGTAGGGCCGGTATTCGAACGCGACGCGACCTTGGTGTCGGTATTGGAATGTTGCCGTTTTGCAGCGGCCTGATTCGACGCAGTGATCTTCGTCTTATTTACTTCTTGATTTCGGATTTTTTTATTCGGCTCGTTGGCAGCCAGTGTCGCGGTTTTGGCCCTGTTGGCCGCGGGTGTTTTTTCGGGACTCTGCGCCGCGTTGGCGGCCACCGCGGTGCCGCCCGCCAGTGCCGCGGCACCGAGCCCGGCCGCGGCAAGATCGCCCGCCGGCATCTTGCCGAGGCTGTCGAGCGCATCGTCGTCGGCATCGCGCGCGGGGCTGACATCGACAATGGTGGCCGAACCGGCCGGCGCTTCGATGGGAGCTTCGGCGGGCGCTGCGCTGGCCGCGGCGGCCTGCATTTCAGGGGACTGGCTCACGCTGGAAGCGGCCGTGGTGGCGGCATCCGAGGCAGAATTGGCGCTCTCCGCCGGCACGATCGCGGCCACGGTCGGGGCCTCGCCATCGCTGCTCTTGCCCAGCCAGAAGGCCACGGCGCCCGCGCCGACCAGCAGCAGCGCCAGCGTGGCGAACAGGCCGTGGCGCTTGATGTCGGGGGTCTTCTTGACGGGCGCGTGACTGGCGACCCGCCCTTCGAGGCTGGCCAGAATGCGCGTATCCGGCCCCTGGCTGTCGGCATTGCCCGAGCCGAACAGCGACGGCGGTCCATTTCCTTTCAAGTCGTCGCTGTGGCTCATCTTTTGGCTCTCGAATTGCAATAAAATGCGCGTCGGGCAGCGCAGGGATGGAATTGAGTCAAGCGATCGGCAACATAACTCGAAGACAGGGCCCGAGCAGAAATTCGACGAGGTGGCGCCAGCTGCCGATGCGGACGAAGCGCGCAGATTTTATAGCTGGCTGCAACAAAAATGCAAATATGTGAACGTCGCCGTGACAACTCGCAGACGGCGAATTTTTTGCAGCCGAATGTCAGCCCGGAATCGAGCCAAATAAATGTCACAAAATGTAACTATTGAAGCCGCTGTCATGCGCGGTTTGGGCGTCGCGTGGTACGCGGACTGAGCGGATGATCTTTATTACGCTGTTCTTCTATTTCGCGCTGATGGTCGCCATTGCGGCCATTCTGCTGCTGCCGGACGTGCGCGAGCGCGTGGTGCTGGCCGCGCGTGCGCAATGGCAGCGGCTCAGTATCAATGCGAGCGCCGCGAGCCAGCGCTCGGCCGGAACCCTACGAACGTCGGCTTCACAGGCGGCCGATTCGATGGAAGCATTGCGCGCCTTCGTTGCGCGCCGAAAGGTCTTTCTGCTGTGCGCGGCGGGCGTCGTCGCGACCCCGCCGATCGTTGCCCTCGCCTTGCGACCGAAACTGCTGTTCGAGTACGATGACGCGCTGCGCGAGCCGGACCAGAAGATTTCCGCCTTATTGAATGGCGAACGGCTGATTCCTCCGGCGCCATTGCCGCCCGAGGTATTCACCACGCAGGAAGTCGAACGGATTCGCCCGACCATTCGCGAAGCCAGCCGCAATTGGGATCTGCTCGACGCCGATTTTCGTCAGCGCCTGCTGCTGGTCTACAAGATCATGCGCGACGAGCATGGTTATGAAATGGCGCTGCTGGAGGGCTACCGCAGTCCCGAGCGCCAGGCCAGGCTTGCGGCGATGGGCACGCATGTCACAAAGGCGGGCGCCTATCACAGCTACCATCAGTTCGGCCTCGCCGCCGACAGCGCCTTCTATCGCGACGGCAAGCTGGTGATCAGCGAGAAGGATCCGTGGGCGATGCGCGGATACGAGTTGTACGGGCAGATCGCCGAGTCCGCGGGGCTGACCTGGGGCGGGCGCTGGAAGATGATGGATCTTGGGCACGTCGAGTTGCGCCGGCCCGGCGTGCTCGGCAAGAAGCCCGGCTAGCGTGCGATGTGCGGGGGCACGGCGCAGGCAACGGCGGCCGGCGAAAGCAGGCCGCGAATCGATAGCTGGTGGCGGGATCGCCCTTCTCAGTCGAGAGAACAACAATGACACGGCCATTTATCGTATTGGGTGACAAGACCGACCACGGCGGCGTCGTGATCAGCGCGTCGGGCACCACGTCGACCAACGGCAAGGGCATTGCCTGCGTCGGCGATCGCGTGACCTGCCCGAAGTCCGGCCATGGCGAAACCACCATCGTCACCGGCGATCCGACCGTGATCATCGACGGCCGCGCCGCGGCCCGCCACGGCGACAAGACGGCATGCGGCGCGACGCTGCTGTCCAGCCAGGGAGTCACCGGCAGCGCGTAAGCGGGCGCCGTTCCGCTGCCGCGCTGTTGCGCTCCCTGTGCCGACCCTCCCCGACACCATGCTTGCACGCCTGTTCCGTTCCGGCCTGATTCTGTTCGCCGTCTTCGCGCTGGTCTGGACCGCGACGATCCTGTGGTGGCAATCGATCCATCGGATGCCGACCACGACCGATATCGTCACGCATCTGTTCCTGCTGCCGGCCGGCATGATCGCGGGCTATCTGGTCATTCGCCGCGCGCTGGACGGTATCCGCCGCAATGTCGCGGCCGC
>NZ_JCBAJO010000376.1:0-3005 GCF_059772245.1 Cupriavidus sp. R6-3 | reverse complement strand
CCACCGCCGAGCAGCAGCGCCCCGACGTGGTCGACGTGCTGCGCGATGGCATGCCGATCTTCGCCGCGCCCGCCGAGGACATCGATGTCGATGGCACGCGCGACGCGCTGGAGCAGGCCTTCGCCGATCTGCCGTGGAATGACGAGGCCGTGCGGACCGTCGCGCTGGCCAGCGACGTGGCCGAGCGGCTGGTGGCCCAGGTCCTGGAGCAATATCCCGGCCTGTACTTCCCTTCCGCCGACGAGACACCCACGGCGCCGCAGGCCGAGGAGCCGCCGCGGCTGGTGCTGACGCTGCTGCTGCCGGAGCGCTGGCAGGCGCCGATGGCGGCGGCCGCCGGCCAATACGTGCGCGGCCGCCTGACCGGGCTGTGGCCGATCGAGCGGATCTCGATGGAGACGTTGACCGCCAAGGGCGACGGCGATGCGATGGTGCAGGTCGATCGCGCGATCCTCGCGCTGCATCGCGAACCGACCCACGAATTGCGCGGCGTGATCGCCGCCGATTCGCATATCGGCGCCGAAGCGATCGACCGGCTGCGCGCGACCAACCGGCTGTTCAGCGCCCAATGCGAGCACGGCGTCGCGCCCTCCGAGGCGGCGGCGGGCATCCTGCTGTATCCGCCGCAAGGGCCGTTGGCCGCGATGTTCGCGCAGGACGCACCGCCGGCGTCGATCGTCCGCGCCACGCTGACGCGGCTCGACGCGCCGACTCCCGACAAGGGCCAGCCGCGTACCGCGGCGCTGGATCAAGCGATCGCGCAGACGCTGGGCCTGCTGGCCGAACCGGCCGACGGCTCCAAGGCCCAGGCCAAGGACAAGGACGACAAGCCCGAAGCGTCCGCCGCCGAGCCGGCGCCCGCGCCGCAGCCCGTCGTGGTCACCGCCGACATCAGCCCGCATCCGGTCCGCACCGTCGAACTGGCACGCGTGTTCTCCGAACGCTTCAGTGAGCTCGACGTCAGCGCGGACCTGCTGCCGGTGGGCACCGCTTGCGGCCACACCGGCAATGCCGGCGCGCTGCTGGCCATCGTGCTCGCCCATCAGCAGTGCGCCGAGCGCGGGGGACCGGCGCTGGCGCTGACCGCGGCCGATCCGCAGCAGCGCGGCGCGATCGCGGTGGTGCCACCTGCCACCGCCTAGCGGACATCCTCGCCAAGCACGAACAAGCACGAACAAGCACGAAGCCAGAACAAGCGAGAACGAGCCAGAACAAGCCGAAGCCCAAGCCAGGCAAGCACAAGCACACGCACCAGCAAACGCACCAGAACCAGCACACGCATTCGCAAACCGCAGGCCAACATGCACCGATTCCTCAGTTTCCTGACCAACACGCGCACGCTGTCCGTGATAGGCGTCGTCGCGCTGACGCTCTTCCTGCTGCTGGCGGCCGATACCTTCGAGGTCGGGCTGACCTGGGTCGGCATCGTGCTCGGCCTGCTGGTGGTGGCGTGGTTGATCGCCTTCGCATGGCGGCACTATCGCGCGCGGCAAGCCAGCGGCAAGCTCGGCGCGCTGCTGGAACAGCAGGCCAATGCGGCCGCCCAGGAAGCGCCGCAGGAAAAGCGCGGCGAGGTCGAAGCCCTGCGTACGCGGCTGGTCGATGCGGTCAAGACCATCAAGACCTCCAAGCTCGGCCAGTTGTCGGGCAACGAGGCGTTGTACGAACTGCCGTGGTACATCGTGATCGGCAACCCGGCGGCGGGCAAGAGCACCGCGGTGCTGAACTCGGGCCTGCAATTCCCGTTCGCCGACAAGAACAACGCGATCATCCACGGCATCGGTGGCACGCGTAACTGCGACTGGTTCTTCACCACCGAGGGCATCCTGCTCGATACCGCGGGCCGCTATTCGGTGCACGAGGAAGACCGCAAGGAATGGCTCGGCTTCCTGGACCTGCTCAAGCGTTACCGTCCGCGCGCGCCGATCAACGGCATCGTGGTCACCGTCAGCATTCCCGAGCTGACGCAGAACCGCCCCGAGTTCGCCATCCAGCTGGCCAAGAACCTGCGCCAGCGCGTGCAGGAACTGACCGAACGGCTTGAAGTGTTCGCGCCGGTCTACGTGATGTTCACCAAGGCGGACCTGATCACCGGCTTCACCGAGTTCTTCGGCGACAGCGACAAGCACGAGCGCGACCGCGTCTGGGGCGCCACCCTGCCCTTCGAGCCGGGCGAAAAGCGCGATGCCGCCGCGATGTTCGACGAGCGCTTCGACGAGCTGTACGACGGCCTGAAGGAAATCAGCGTGGCGCAGATCGCCCAGCACCGCAACGGCAAGCTGTCGCCGGGGCTGCTGAGCTTCCCGCTCGAATTCGCGTCGATCAAGCCGGCGCTGCGCGCCTTCCTGGTGACGCTGTTCGACGAGAATCCGTTCCAGTACAAGCCGGTGTTCCGCGGCTTCTATTTCACCAGCGCGGTGCAGGAGGCAAGCACTACCAGCGCCTCCGCCGAACGGATCGCGCGCCGCTTCGGCCTGAAGCTCGACAGCGCCGCGCATAGCCGCGAGGTGTTCTCGAAGAACGGCTTCTTCCTGCGCGACCTGTTCTCCAAGGTGGTGTTCGCCGACCGCAAGACCGTGCGGCAGTTCTCGAGCCCGGCCAAGACGCGGATGCGCTTCGTCACCTTCTTCGGCCTGGTGCTGGTGCTGGGCCTGCTGCTGGGCGGGTGGACCTGGTCCTTCATCGGCAACCGGCAGTTGACCGCCAATGTGCAGGCCGACCTCGACAAGATCGTCAAGCTGCAGCAGAACCGCATCGACCTGCAATCGCGGCTGGAAGCGCTCGACATCCTGCAGGACCGCATCGAGCAGCTGGAGCGCTTCCGCGCCGATCATCCGATCGCGCTGTCGCTGGGTCTCTACCAGGGCGATACGCTGCAGCACAAGCTGCTGGACGAGTACTACAACGGCCTGCGCCAGGTCATGCTGAAGCCCGTCGGCACCTCGATCGAACGCTTCCTGGCCGAGGTCAACGCGCATCCGGACCAGCTCGCGCAGAACGTGCGT
>NZ_JCBAJO010000375.1:0-3007 GCF_059772245.1 Cupriavidus sp. R6-3 | reverse complement strand
GATCGGCGCGGCGCGCCGAATTCACGTGCGGCGGCGGCTGCGCGGCCATCGCCTGCGCTATAGTCTGCCGTCCCCCGCCTCGCCTGCGCCGCCAGGGCCGCGAGGCCATACAGGAGTCGCCATGAACGCCCCGCAAGACGCTGCCATCCCCGCGGCCTCCTCCGCCGCGCTGGCCGCCGCGCTCTCGCCCGAGCAGACCGCCGAGCTGCTGCGCGAACTCGCGCGCATCCTCCCCGAGCCCGCGCTGCTGACGCGCCCCGAAGACACCGTGCCCTATGAATGCGACGGCCTGGCGGCCTATCGCCAGGTGCCGCTCGCGGTGGTGCTGCCCGATACCGAGGAACAGGTGATCGCGATCCTGCGGCTGTGCCACCGGCTGCGGGTGCCCGTGGTGCCGCGCGGCGCGGGCACCAGCCTGTCCGGCGGCGCGATGCCGATCGCCAGCGGCGTGGTGCTGTCGCTCGCCAAGTTCAAGCGCATCGTGTCGATCGATCCGCTGTCGCGCACCGCCATCGTCCAGCCCGGCGTGCGCAATCTGGCGATCTCCGAAGCCGCCGCACCGTACGGCCTGTACTACGCGCCCGATCCGTCCTCGCAGATCGCCTGCACCATCGGCGGCAACGTCGCCGAGAATTCCGGCGGCGTGCATTGCCTGAAATACGGCCTGACCGTCCACAACGTGCTGCGCGTGCGCGCAATCACGATGGAAGGCGAGGTGGTCGAGTTCGGCAGTGCCGCGCCCGACGCCCCGGGCCTGGACCTGCTCGCGGTGCTGATCGGCTCGGAGGGCATGCTGGCGGTCACCACCGAGGTCACCGTCAAGCTGGTGCCGCGGCCCCAGCTGGCGCAGGTCATCATGGCCAGCTTCGACGACGTCGAGAAAGGCGGCAATGCGGTCGCCGACGTGATCGCCGCCGGCATCATCCCGGCCGGGCTGGAGATGATGGACAAGCCGGCCACCGCCGCGGTCGAGGAATTCGTCCATGCGGGCTATGACCTCGATGCCGCCGCGATCCTGCTGTGCGAGTCCGATGGCACGCCCGAGGAAGTGGCCGAGGAAATCGAGCGCATGAGCGAGGTGCTGCGCGCATCCGGCGCGACCCGCATCGCGGTGTCGCAAAGCGAGCCCGAGCGGCTGCGCTTCTGGAGCGGCCGCAAGAACGCCTTCCCCGCCGCGGGCCGGATCTCGCCCGACTACTACTGCATGGACGGCACCATCCCGCGCAAGCACATCGGCACGTTGCTCAAGCGCATCGAGCAGATGGAGCACAAGTACGGCCTGCGCTGCATCAACGTCTTCCATGCCGGCGACGGCAACATGCATCCGCTGATCCTGTTCGATGGCGCGGACCATGACGAATGGCAGCGCGCCGAGCTGTTCGGCGCCGACATCCTGGAGACCTGCGTCGAGCTCGGCGGCACCGTCACCGGCGAGCACGGCGTCGGCGTCGAGAAGCTCAATTCGATGTGCGTGCAGTTCGCGCCCGAGGAGCGCGAGGCCTTCCTGCGCGTGAAGGCGGCCTTCGATCCGGCGCGGCTGCTCAATCCGGACAAGGCCATTCCGACGCTGGCGCGCTGCGCCGAGTACGGCAAGATGCACGTGCGCCGCGGCCTGCTGCCGCATCCGGACCTGCCGCGCTTCTGAGCGAGGCCCGCACGCCGATGGCCGACTACCGTCAAGCCCCTCGCCAAGCACCGCGCCAGGCCACTCGCCAGGCGCCGGGCCAGCCCCGGCGCGACGATCCGCGCCGGCGCCAGGAAGCGTTCGTCCGCCAGTACCTGGGCAAGCCGGAGACCGGCTGGCGCCAGCGCTGGTACACGATCATCTTCGAGGCGGATACCCGCGAGGGCCGGCAGTTCGATGTCGCGCTGCTGCTGGCGATCGTGGCCAGCGTGATGGTGGTGATGCTCGACAGCGTGCCGGCGATCCATGCGCGGTTCGGCATAGCCTTCACGGTGCTCGAGTGGATGTTCACGCTGCTGTTCACCGCCGAGTACGTGATGCGCATCCTGGTAGTGCGGCGGCGCCTGCGCTATGTGTTCAGCTTCTTCGGCATCATCGACTTCGTCTCGATCATGCCGACCTGGCTGGCCTTCTTCATGCCGGAGCTGGCCTTCCTGATCGACGTGCGGCTGCTGCGGCTGCTGCGCGTGTTCCGGATCCTGAAGCTGACGGTCTACTTCGAGGAGGCGCAGATCCTGTATCGCGCGCTGGCCAACAGCCGCCGCAAGATCGCCGTGTTTCTCGGCACGGTGTTCATCATCACCGTGATCCTCGGCACCGTGATGTACGTGGTCGAGGGGCCCGAGAACGGCTTCGTCAGCATCCCGCGCAGCATGTACTGGGCGGTCGTGACGCTGACCACCACCGGCTACGGCGACATGGTGCCGAAGACCGCCGTGGGGCAGTTCATCACCTCGCTGACCATCCTGCTCGGCTACGGCATCATCGCCTTCCCGACCGGCATCGTCGGCGCGGAACTGGCCGCCAGCATCATCCGGCGCCCGCTGACGACGCGCACCTGCGTGCATTGCCTGACCGAGGGGCACGACCCCGACGCCTCCTATTGCAAGCACTGCGGCAAGAAGCTGCCGCCCTATCAGGTCGAGGTCGGCGACCAGACCTGACGTCCCGCGGCGACGAACGACGGAACGCCAGGACAACAGAACGACAGAACAGAAGCGCCCGCCGGGCGCGGCCATGTGCCGCCCCCAAGCGCCTGAACCGAAGACAACCAGAACCCTAGCCATCCCCTGCCAACGCCATGCAAGACAAGCTCGACGCCTTCCGCGATGCCATCCGGCACGCCGCCGCCAGCCGTACGCCGCTGCGCTTCACCGGCGGCGGCAGCAAGGATTTCTACGGCCAGCCGCCCGAGGGCGAGCTGCTGGACACGCGCGGCCATGCCGGCATCGTCGACTACGACCCGGCCGAGCTGGTGATCACCGCGCGCTGCGGCACGCCGCTGGCCGAGATCGAGGCGACGCTGGCCGAACGGCGCCAGAT
>NZ_JCBAJO010000374.1:0-3007 GCF_059772245.1 Cupriavidus sp. R6-3 | reverse complement strand
GACAGCGGACAGCAGCTTCTGCAGCGCGATCGGTTTTTCCAGGAAATTGAGCGCGCCGATCTTGGTCGCTTCCACCGCGGTATCGATGGTCGCGTGCCCGGACATCATGATCACGGGCATCGTCAGCTGGCCTTGCGAGGACCATTCCTTGAGCAGCGTCACACCGTCGGTGTCCGGCATCCAGATGTCGAGCAGCACCAGGTCGGGCGTATTGCCGGCACGGTATTCACGGGCTTGTTGCGCGTTTTCGGCTACTTCGACTACATGGCCTTCGTCGCTGAGGATTTCCGAGAGCAGTTCACGGATACCCATTTCGTCGTCGACTACGAGGATGGTTGCCATACTTTCCTCTTAACCCCTCCGCGGCGTTCCGGGTCGGACCGCATCATCATGCATCGCTATGCCAGCTTGGCGAACAGGATGGATATCTGGGCGCCGGCGACTTCGGTGCCCTCCATGCGATTGCGCAGCTCGATGCGCGCCCCATGTTCGTCAATGATCTTCTTCACCATCGCAAGACCCAGGCCGGTCCCCTTCGCCTTGGTCGTCACGTATGGCTCGAACGCGCGGCTGAGGATGCGTGGGGCGAACCCCGGACCATTGTCGGCGATGGTCAGCTTGACAGCCTGGCGGCTTTCGCCGGAGGCATCTTTGTATTCTACAGTCTCGGTGTGCAGAGCGATACAAGGCGCCGGACGGCCCGCCGCCACGTTCTCCGCCACCGCATCCTGCGCATTCTGCAGCAGATTGTGTATCACCTGCCGAAGCTGGGTCGGGTCACCCTTGATGTCGGGCAGATCGTCGGCCAGCGACGGATGAATCACGGGATGCTCGTGCAGGCCGGGATCGTCGATGCCGTACAGATGCAGGACCTCGGCCACCAGCCCATTGAGCTGCAGCGTCTGCAGCATCGCCGGCGGCGTGCGCGCGTAGTCGCGGAAATCGTCGACCATGCGCTTCATCGCCGCTACCTGGTTAACGATCGTGGTGGCGCCGCGCTTTAGCACGTCCGCGTCATTGCCTTCGAGCTTGGGCGCGAGCTTCATCTGCAAGCGCTCGGCCGACAGCTGGATCGGCGTCAGCGGGTTCTTGATTTCATGCGCGAGGCGCCGGGCCACTTCGCCCCATGCGACCGACCGTTGAGCCGAAATCACATCGGAAATATCGTCGAACACGACCACGTAGCCGGGCTCGGCATGGTCGGTGATAGCGTCGCCGCCCGGCAGCCGCGCGCCGCGCACCAGCAGCGTCAGCGGCTGTTCCTCGTCGCCGTGCGGCAGTTCGATCTGCTTCTGCCAGTGCGCGGCGCCGCCGAGCACCTCGCTGGTGCTCTGCTCCGAGAAGGCCTGCCGCACGATCTCGCCGAACGCCGCCATGCCGGGAATCGCCTCGACGGGATGGCCGATGGTCGGCCCGAGCGGCTGCCCGAAGATGCGTTCGGCACCGGGATTGGCGGTCACCAGCGAGAAGCGCCGGTCCATCACCAGCACGCCGGCGGTCAGGTTCTGCAGCACGCTTTCGAGGAAGGCCTTCGATTGCTCGAGCGCGGCGCGATTCTGCTCGACCGCCAGGCGCGCCTCGGCCAGCTGGCGCGTCATCATGTTGAACTGCTGGGTCAGCATGCCCAGTTCATCGCGGCTCTTGAGCTCGCGCTTGGGCGACAGATCGCCTTCGGCGACTTCCTTGGTTCCCTGCAGCAGCATCAGCAGCGGCCGCGCCAGCTGGCCGCCGAGCAGCAGCGCCAGCATCACGGCGATGAAGACCGCGAGGAACAGCGTCAGCGTCAGCGTGCCGATATACATCTTGCGCAGGCCGGTGCGGCCCAGCGCCTTTTCCTGATAGTCCTGGTAGGCGCGCTGGACTTCGTCGGCATTGCGGGCGAGCACGGCGGGGACCGGATGCACGATCTGCAGATAGCGTTCCTCGCGCACCGTATCGCCGATCAGGCCGAAGCCCGACGAAGGATAGTCCTCGGCGCGCCGCTCCAGCGACAGCCCCGAGCCCGCCCAGCGATCCTTGCCGGCGGGACGTGGCGCCGTGCCCAGCGACGATTCGTCGGCCGGCGTCGCGGGGCCGAGCGGAATGATCACGCGCAGCCGGTACAGGTGATTGGCGTCGGCGCGCTCGGCCTGCGGATGGCCATCGCTGCCGCCGTCGGTGCCCGGATCGGTGCCGCCCTCCACCGCCGCATAGCCGCCCGCGAGCCGCGCCTGCTCGACGAGCACGCCGCTCGGCAGGCTCGGCACCAGCATCGCGTAATTGCTCGACGCGGAGGCGATCACGCGCCCGCCGCCGGTGAAGATCGAGGCCTCCTGCACGCCGTACTGCTCGCGCAGCCGGTTCAGCTGCAGCGAGTTGGTCGGCTCGCTGGCGCTGATGATCTGGTCGCTCATCTGCCGCGCCTTGGCCTGCAGATCGGCCAGCGCGCTGTCGATGGTAGAGCGGCCCAGATTCAGGCCCGCCTCGAGCGCGGTTTCGACACGCACGTCGAACCACGACTCGATGCTGCGCGAGACGAATTGCAGCGACACCAGATAGATCAGCACGCCCGGCAGCACGCCGACGATGCCGAAGAACAGCGCCAGCTTGGTCATCAGCCGCGTGCCGAACTTGCCGCGGCGATAGCGCACCCACAGCGCCACGGCGAGCGCGCCGATGATCAGCACCATCAGCACGCCGATCACCAGATTGATCTTGTACAGCAGCGTGAAATAGCGGTCGAAGAATTCGGTGTTGGCCGACGCGGCCGCCAGCAGCATCACCAGCACCAGCGCCAGGAAGACGATGGTGCCGGCGACCACGCGGCTCAGGACGCGGCGGAGCCGGCTGTCGAGCACGCTGTTCAGCGGGGAGATCATGACCTGGCGGCCGGCGACGACAGCGAGCCCGGCGCCAGCATGCCGGCGACCGGGCGCCCGAAAGCCGGCGACGGACGGACGTTACCGATGCCCGGGGCCGAGGCCGGCGGGGCATTGGGCGTGGAGGCAGGACCTGGTGCGCTGGCCGG
>NZ_JCBAJO010000373.1:0-3044 GCF_059772245.1 Cupriavidus sp. R6-3 | reverse complement strand
ACCGCGCGGCACAGCGCGCGATGGCCGCCGAACAGGCGCAGGCTGGCGGTCACGTCGAGCGCAACGGTGGCGGGGCCGAGTTCCTCGTCCATCGTGACCTGCGGCGTGAAGCGCAGCAGGGCCAGCGCGGCCGCGGTCAGCAGTTGCGCTTCGGCGGCCGGGTCGCGCTCCAGATGCACCACCTCGGCCGACAGCGCCTGCACGCCGCCGCGCCGCATGCCGGCGGACACGCCCAGCGACATCGCCGGCCGGTTGGCCAGCACCACCCGTTCCTGCTCCAGCACGACCGTCGGCACCGCATGGCTCAGCGTGCCGGCAATGCCGGCGGTGCCCGCGGCCTCAGGCCAGCTGGGGTGCAGCGCGTCCAGCGGCAGGCGCGGCAGATGCACCGCGATCCAGAACGGCATGATCGGACTCGTGGAGGGATTCGTGGGCGGATTCGTGGGCGGTTCCGGACATCGATTCGGACATCGATCCGGATGTCGATCCCGACACCACCGAGCGCCCGGCCGGCACCGCCGGCATCGCGCCGAGCGGCAGGATCAGCGGGGTATCGCGCACCGGCCCGCGCCGCTTGTGGAAGACGATCGACAGCGCATTGCCGGGCAGCGGCGACAGCAGCAGCCGCAGCACCGCCGGCGACGATTCGCGCAAGGCCGCGGCCGGACGGCAGACCCAGACCACCGCCTCGCTGGCCTGGGCCAGCACCTGCAGGCGCCGCACCGCCTCGGGACGGGCCGAAGGCAGCCACACCAGCACGCCGCCGAAGGCCTGGCTGCGCAGTACCTGCTCGGCGGCCCACAGCAGATCGGCCTGCCTGGTGGCCTGCTGAACGGCTTGCCGAGCGGCCTGGCCGGCCTGGCGCCCCAGGCGCCTGCCCCTGGAGGCGGCCTGGCGAGCCGCGCCCTCGGCACCCTCCTGCCCCTCGCCCGCACGGATCCAATACACCTGCCGTGCCGGCAATCCCCAGGCGGCCAGCGCCGGCGCATTGAGGGCATGCGGCGCGCCGACCCATACCAGCCGGCGCCCGGCCTCGGCCAGCGATTGCAAGGCCGGCCGCAACAGGCGGACTTCGCCGACGCCGCTGTCCGGCACCAGCAGCTCGGTCACCGCGCCGACCGGCCAGCCGCCGCCCGGCAGCTGCGCCGACAGCGCGTCGTAGCCGGTCGGCCATACCGGCAGCGACGCGGCACGGCCAAGCTGGCCGGCCCGCCACAGGTCGGGATGGCGCCGTTCCAGCTCGGCCAGCGCGTGCTGGCGATCCAGCGGGGGTTCCGGGAGGGAAGGAGGCGACGTGACGGCAGCGGCAGGCGGTAACGTGACGGCAGGTGATGACGCAATCATTGTGTTTTCAAGGTCTCTCGATGCGCTTTTTGTGCATTTCAAGCGCTTTCTATGCGCTTCAAGGAGCCTTCAGTGCACTTCAAAGCGCAAAGAAACTCAGCTTTCGATACTGTATGTTTATACAGTATTTTGGCCATCATCAAGAGAGACCCACTGCCGGACTCGGGAAAATCAGCCGCCGATCCGATGCCCCGCCGCCTCGGCCCGAATCCACGCCACCACCTTCAGCACATCGGGACGCGGCCGCTCGTCCGCCTGGATCAGCCAGTAGCCGAAGCTGTCGCCCGCGGCTGGCGCCGGCGCGGCCACCACGCCAAGCTGCCTGTCGTCGAGCAGGTCGCGGATCAGCTCCAGCCGTCCCAGCGCAACGCCCTGCCCCGCCAGCGCGGCATGGATGACCTGATCGTATTGGTTGAACTGCGTCATCGCGCGCGGCTTCGCCCCTTGCCAGCCGCGCTCCTCCAGCCAGTGGCGCCAGCGCAGCCGCGGATTGGTGTCGTCGTCCAGCTCGAGCAGATTCAGGCCATGCAGCGCCCGCACGCTGTCGATCGCCGCGACGCCCAGCGCGGGATGGGCCACCGGCACGATGGTCTCGCCGAACAGCGCGATCGCGCCCGGCGGCGCATGGTCGGCGGCGCAGTAGCGGATCGCCAGGTCGATCTGCTCGGCGCGCAGGTCCGCCACCCGGTTGCTCGCCGACAGCCGCAACTCAAGCTCGGGATGCGCCTGCTGCAAACGCCCCAGCCGGCGCAGCAGCCATAGTCCGGTGACACCGACGCTGGCGGTCAGCGTGACGGGCCGCTGCGCGGCCTGCACGCGCAGTTCGCCGACCACGTCCTGGATCTGTTGGACCGCGGCATTGGCGCTGCGGAACAGCCGCTCGCCGGCGCCGGTCAGCGCGATCGCGCGATGCCGGCGCACCAGCAGCTGGACGCCGAGCTGCGCCTCCAGCGCGCTGATCTGTCGGCTGACCGCGGACTGGGTCAGGCACAGGTCTTCGGCGGCGAGCGTGATGCTCATGCGCCGGCCGACGGCGACAAAGCCCTTGAGCAGATCGAGCGACGGCAGGCCGACGAGGGTTTGCATGGCGGTTTTCACATTCGTGGAGCGCATGCGAGCGGACGAAGAAATCAATTGAGCTGCCCGCATGCAGCCGGCTTAATGGAATCCGGTGATTCCACCGCATGCTAACCGCTCATTCGAAAGCCGTCACGACCATGTCCCGCTCCCGCCTCCGCTCTCCGCTCGGTTCCGCCTCCCCCGCTCCCCGGCTGTCCGCCACCGATCCCCTGGTACTGGTCGTGGCCGGCGGCCTGATCCTCGGCCTCGCGCTCGGCATGCGCCATGTGCAGGGGCTGTTCCTGCTGCCGATCACGATGGAGCGCGGCTGGACGCGCGAGGCGTTCGGCTTCGCGATGGCGGTGCAGAACCTGGTATGGGGGCTGGCGCAGCCCTTCGCCGGCATGATCGCCGACCGCTTCGGCTCGGCGCGCGTGATGCTGGCCGGCCTGCTGCTGTATGCGCTCGGGCTCTACACGATGACGCAGGCCACGACCACCGCCGCCTTTGTCTGGAGCGCCGGCATCTGCCTGGGCCTGGCGCTGTCGGGCACGACCTTCGGCGTGGTGTTCGCCGCGCTGAGCCGGCTGGTCAGCGCCGAGCGGCGCGGCTGGGCGCTGGGCGTGGCGGGCTCGTTCGGC
>NZ_JCBAJO010000372.1:0-3064 GCF_059772245.1 Cupriavidus sp. R6-3 | reverse complement strand
ACTTCCTGATCGTCTCGTTTCCCGTACGGCAGCGCCCGGCCGCCGTGATTGGTGAAACATTTGCTTACCGACGTTTCACCGGATGTCTCGCCGGTGATCCGCGCCGGCGCTAAGCTCCTCGACAAGAAGAACGCCGTCGCGCCCGCCCCGAATCGGGACAACATCATGACCCTTACAGCAAAAACCCTCTGTCTCGCCGCCTTGCTCGCGCTGCCGCTGGCCGTCCACGCCGATCCGTGGAAGGACGAAAGCGGCCATGGCAAATGGCGCGGTCATCACCATGGCGGCGACTACAAGGAAGAGTACTGGGACGGCAACTGCAAGGTCGAACGCAAGTTCAAGGGCAACGGCGACTACAAGGAAGAACGCAAGTGCAAGGGGCCGCGCTACGGGTACTACGGCCCGGCGCCGGTCTATGTCCAGCCGGCCCCGGTCTATGTCGAGCCGGCCCCGGTCCATGTGCCGCCGGGCGTCACCGTCCACGGCACCGTGACGTTCCCGCGCTGATCCGCCGCGGTTCCCGCTGACTCCTCGCTGATTCGCCGCTGGTTCGCCGCTGGTTCGCCGCGGCTTTCCCGTTCCAGCGTGGCGGCGCCATCGCCGCCGCCCGCGTTCCGGGCGTCCCCGCGTCCCGTCCCCCGCGTCCTATAGTAGATACCCGCAGGCCAGCGTTGCACCGGCGCCCCCATTCGCGGACGGCGCGCCACGCGCCTCACGCCAGTGCGCGCCATCCCTGTATCTCCAAGAGGGGAACCATCATGGCACTGGCAACCACCCTGGCGACTTGCCTGAGCAGCAAGAACAGCCATTTCGATATCATCCGCCACCCCTATGCGCTGGGCAGCATGGCGACCGCGCAGGCGGCCCATGTGCCGGGCGATCGCCTGGTCAAGACCGTATTGCTGGAGGACGAGGCGGGCTATGTGGTGGCGGTGATGCCGTCGACCCGCCTGCTCGATCTGTCCGAGTTATGCGAACGCACCGGCCGCCGGCTGACGATGGCCAGCGAGGACGAGGTGCGCGAAGTGTTCAAGGACTGCGTGCTGGGCGCGATCCCGCCGGTCGGCATGGCCTATGGCATGCGCACCTATATCGACGAGAGCCTGCTTGGCCAGCCCGAGGTCTATTTCGAGGCGGGGGATCACGAGGAGCTGATCCACATGACCACGGAGGCCTTCCTCGACCTGATGGCAGGCGCCGAGCGAGGGCAGTTCACCCGCCGGATGATGTAGCGGAAACGGGCAGGCCGCCGTGTGCGAACGGTAGCTGTCGGCGCGCTGCACGGCGCCGGTGATGCGAAACGCCGCCGCGCCGTCGCTCAGGGCTGCTCGCCTTCGAGCGTGAAGGTCGCGCCGGCGTCCTGGCCGAGCAGTTCGACCAGCGCCGGCAGCGCCGCCTCCAGCGCCGCCCGCAGCGTCCACGGCGGATTGGCCACGAACATGCCGCTGCCATGCAGGCCGAGCCCGCCGGGCACCGGGTACTTGACCGTCAGCGTGGCATGCAGCCAGCCCTTGAACGGCAGCGCCTTCATCTGGACCGGCAATTGCCCGGACTCGCGCCGCTGCACCTGCGGATACCAGACCGCATAGGTTCCGGTGGCGAAGCGCTGCAGCCCATCGCGCAGGCACTGCACGGTGCGCGCGTAGTCCTGCTTGTCCTCGTATGACGGATCGATCAGCACCAGCGCGCGGCGCGGCGGGGGCGGCAGGATGGCCTTGATGCCGCCGAAGCCGTCGCCGTCGTACAGCATCACGCGGCGTCCCGCGCCGCGGAAGTTCTCGCGCAGCACCTGGATCTCGGTGCTGTGCAGTTCGAACAGCCGCAGCCGGTCCGCGTCGCGCAGCATCTGCCAGGCGAGCCACGGCGAGCCGGGATAGTGCCGGAGGCGGCCGTCCGGGTTCAGCGTGCGCACCTGGTCCAGGTATTCCTGCAGCAGCGGCGGCAGCGCGCGGCCGTCCGCGGCGGCCCGCCACAGCGGAGCGATACCGGTCTCGAACTCCGATTTCTTGGTCGCATAGCCCTCGTCCAGCGCATAAAGGCCGGCGCCGGCGTGCGTGTCGATGTACCAGAACGGCTTGTCCTTCTGCGTCAGGTAATCGAGCAGATGGGTGACGATGGCGTGCTTGAGAACGTCGGCGTGATTGCCGGCGTGGAAGGCGTGGCGATAGCTGAGCATGGCAGGGGCGGGCGGAGCAGGGCGCCATGCTACCATCCGGCCGACCTTCCGCGGCGCCCGTGGCCGTCATACAGCGTTTTGCGCTCGTTTTGGGCCGGCTTTGCGCCGTTTTTTGCGCCGTTTTTTTGCGGCGATCGTGCGCCGGTCCTGGCGTGCCGCGAAGCGTCTTGCCGCGCCGTCCTCCGTCCTGTTTTTCCGTTCTTCCGATGCCCCGCGCCCTCGATCCCGCCGAGCCGATCCTGTCCGACCAGGGTACGCCGTACTCGCCCCGCTATGACGACGTCTATCACAGCGTCGAGGGCGGGCTGGCGCAGGCGCGGCATGTCTTTCTCGGCGGCAATGGCCTGCCGCAGGCGTGGCAGGGGCGGGAACAATTCGTCATCGTCGAAACGGGCTTCGGCCAGGGGCTCAATTTCCTTGCGACGTGGCAGGCCTGGCGCGACGACCCGCGCCGCTGCGCGCGCCTGCATTTCGTCTCGATCGAGAAGCATCCATTTACCCGTGAAGGCCTGGCGGCGCTGCATGCCGATCTCGAAGAGCTGGCTCCACTCGCGCAGCAGTTGCAGGCCGCGTGGCCCCTGGCGCTGCCGGGGCTGCATCGGCTCGCCTTCGACGGCGGCGCGGTGGTGCTGACGCTCGCGCTGGGGGACGTGCAGGCACTCTTGCCGCGGCTGGCAGTCGGTGCCGATGCCTTCTATCTGGACGGCTTCGCCCCGGCGCGCAATGCCGACATGTGGGATCCCGTGGTGATGAAGGGGCTGGCCCGGCTGGCGCGTCCCGGCGCCACGCTGGCGACCTATACGGCCGCCGGCTTCGTGCGGCGCGGCCTGCAGGCGGCGGGGTTCGAGGTCAGCAAGGCGCCGGGCTTCGGCAGCAAGCGCGACATGA
>NZ_JCBAJO010000371.1:0-3092 GCF_059772245.1 Cupriavidus sp. R6-3 | reverse complement strand
GACGCGCGATTTCGACGCGGTGCTGGCCGCGGCCGCGCCTGGCCAGCGCGCGCTGATGCTGATATTCGACGCCGGCAGCACGGCCGCCGCGCATCCCGGCGCCTATCAGCACTTCCCGCTGTGGTACCAGGCCCGGCGGCAGGGGCTGGTCGATTTCAACTTCGCCTGGTTCCTGCCGCAGATCGTCCGCTATCGCGGCGGCCATGCGCCGGCCCTTGGCCCCGCCGAGATGCTCGACAACGCCTTCCCGGCCAGCTTCGACTGGCAGTGCCATCGCGCCGGCCGCTATCGCTATCTGTTCGTGCGGCGCGCGATGCCGCTGCCCGCGGGCTTTTTCGCCACGGCGGACTGCCGTGTCGAACCGGTGCGCTCGGCCGGGCACTGGTCGCTGTACGCCACGCGCGATTGCCCGCCGTCCGCCGAGAGGCCCCTTCCCTAGGAGACCACCATGTCGCCGCAAGCCTATCTCGAAATGGCGCAGACCGAAGCCGATCACTGGTGGTTCCGCGCGCGCCGCGACATCGTCGCCACGATGCTCGCGCAACTGGCGCTGCCGCCGGGCGCCGCCATCCTCGAGATCGGCGCCGGCACCGGCGGCAATCTCGACATGCTGGCGCGCTTCGGCACGGTCAGCGGCCTGGAAATGGACGCGATGGCGCGACGGCTGGCCGTGGCCAAGACCGCCGGCCGCTATGCGATCGCCGACGGCCGCTGTCCCGACGCGATGCCGTACCGCCCGGGCAGCTTCGATCTGGTCTGCCTGCTCGACTGCCTGGAGCACATTGCCGACGATGCCGGCGCGCTGCTGGCGATACGTTCGCTGCTGCGGCCCGGCGGCGCGGCGCTGATCACCGTGCCGGCGCATCCCTGGCTATGGAGCCGGCATGACGTCTTCCTGCACCACCAACGCCGCTATCGCCGTACCGCGCTGAGCACGCGTCTCGGTGACGCGGGGCTGCGCGTGGAAACGCTGACCTACTTCAACACCGTGCTGTTTCCCCTGGCGGTGGCGGCGCGCTGGCACGACCGCCTGCGCGACCAGTTGCGCGACCAGTTGCATGCGCGCGTGCCCGACCACGGCGTACCGGGCGAAGCCGGCGGCTCGAGCGGCACCGCGATGCCGCCCCCGTTGCTGAACGCACTGCTGTACGCGCTGTTTCGCAGCGAGCGGCTCTGGCTGCGGCATGGCACCTTGCCGTTCGGGGTATCGCTGCTGGCGGTGGCGCGCGCGGTCTAGCGGACGGCCGCCGCCGCAAGGAAAACGCCGCGGCCGTCGCCTGCCGCGGCGCAATTGGCGCTGATGCGATGGGGCCAAGCGTCAGCGCGTGCGCGCGCCGCGCTGCACCGCGGACAGCTCGATCACGCGGCGGCCGCCGAGCCCCTGCGTCGCCGGCCGCTCCTGGTAGCGCCGGCGCACCAGATAGATCGGACGGCCCTTGGTCTCGTGATAGATGCGGCCGACGTATTCGCCCACCACGCCGACGCCGATCAGCTGCAGCCCGCCGAAGAACAGCAGCGCACATAGCAGAGAGGCGTAGCCCGGCACGTCGACGCCGAGCCACAGCGTGCGGCCGACGATGAAGCTGCCATAGCAGAAGGCGGCGAAGGCGACGGCCAAGCCGATATAGGTCCAGCAGCGCAGCGGCACCGTGCTGAAGCTGGTGATGCCCTCCAGCGCGAAATTCCACAGCCGCCAGCCGGAGAACTTCGACTGCCCGGCGCTGCGCGGTTCGCGCGTGTACGGCAGCGTCACCGTATGGAAGCCCACCCAGGCGAACAGGCCTTTCATGAAGCGGCGCCGCTCCGGCAGGCTCTTCAGCGCGTTCACCACGGCGCGGTCCATCAGCCGGAAGTCGCCGACGTTCTCGGGCAGCCGCAGTTCCGACATGCGGTTGTGCAGCCGGTAGTAGGCGCCGGCGGTCACGCGCTTGAGCCACGAATCGCAGGCACGGTCGATGCGCTGCGCCAGCACCACCTCGGCGCCTTCGCGCCAGCGCGCCACCATCTCGCCGATCAGTTCGGGCGGGTCCTGCAAGTCGAAGTCGATCGGCACCACCGCATCGCCGAACGCCTCGTCGATGCCGGCGGTCAGGGCGGCCTCCTTGCCGAAGTTGCGGGTCAGGTCGATCACGCGGATGCGCGCATCGGCGCGTGCCTGCGCCAGCAGCCGCGGCAGCGTGTCGTCGGCGCTGCCGTCGTTGACGCAGACGATCTCGAAGCGGATGCCCGGGATCGCCTCGAGCACCGGGATCACACGCGAAAAGAACGGCACGATGGCGTCGCTCTCGTTGTAGCAGGGCGCCACCACCGACAGCAGCCGGGTATCGCGGTGCCACGGCGTCTGGCGGTCGGGGCGCGCGGCGCCCATGGATCCGGCCGGCGCGCCGACGGCCCCCTCGGTCGCACCCTCGCCGCCGAGGCCGCCATGGAAGACACCGTGACAGCCCCCATGAGGGCCGCCATCAGAGCGGACGTGATTGCCACCGCCGACATTGCCGCCCTTGGGGGCGCCCTCGACGGCGCCCCCGGCGGTCCTCCTCCCTGCCCCCGTGTCCTCGCGGCGGCGCTGGCTTGCGGCGCCGATCCTGTCATGTCGCGACATGTCCCGTCCCCCCGCCCTTGCTGCCCGTATCGGTGTCCGTCCGCCAGGCGCGCCGCAGCACCGCGGCCATGCCCAGCGCGAGCAGTTGCACCCCGCCCTGCCACTGCTGCGCCAGCGCATTGGCGAACATCAGCATCGGCATGCACCACAGCGCGACCAGCAGCAGACGCTCGCCCGGCATCCAGCCGCGCCGCACGCCCTCCCCCGCCAGGCCCGCCACCGCCATGCCGAGCCACGCCAGCTCGTAGTACCAGAGATAGGGTGTGGCCAGCATCGCCGCCAAGGCCAGCGCGGCGGTACGCAAGCCGGTGTCGCGATGGCGGCGCCATACGCAGGCCAGCGCGCCGGCCGTCGCCAGCGTCAGCACCGCCTGCAGCGCATAGGCCAGCGCGGGCGGGCCGCCGGCAAGCCGCACCGAGGCCACCAGCGTCGGGCTGACGTACCAGGCGCGGATGCCTTCCTGAATCAGCAGGTCGGTGACCTGCGCGGT
>NZ_JCBAJO010000370.1:0-3109 GCF_059772245.1 Cupriavidus sp. R6-3 | reverse complement strand
TGCTTTCGCGCTGATAGTCCCTGATGGTCCGGCCCTCGCCATCCACCATGTCGGTCCGCGCCCCCGCCATGATGATCTTCAAGATGAAGCCCAGCGGCTGGTCGCCCAGGTGCGCGTACATCAGCGGCGTGCGTCCCAGCCCATCGCGGCCGTTGATGTTGCCGCCGGCATCGCGCAGGCTCTTGACGATGTCCAGGTGTCCGGCCGACGCTGCCGCCATGATCGGCGTGGCGCCGGTCTCGTCGCGGGCGTCCGGGTGGGCGCCGTAGGACACCAACTGCCGCACGGCATGCAGCTGACCTGACGCAGCGGCGAGATGCAGCGCCGTGAGGCCGAACGGCCCCTGGACATCGACGGGGACGCCATGGAGCAGCAAGCGCGCGAATGGCGCGCCGGCCTTGAGCGCTACCGCTGTCATCAACGGCGTCATGCCGAGCTGGCTTTTGGCCTGTTCCAGCACGACGCGATTGTCCACCGCCGCGGCCAGGTCGATGATGTCGCAGGCCACGCGCGGCGCCTCGTACCGCAAGGCCAGCTGCAACAGATCCAGCTCTTCCGCCAGCGGCATATCGAGGCACCAGCCGCCGGTGGTCACCAGGTGCCGCACCGCGGCCGCATTGTCGGCATCGATCGCGGCCAGCACACTGGTGCGAAACCCTTCCATCCACTCCACCAGCGCCGACTCCAGCGCCGGCAGAACCGCCGCATGGCCGGATGCCGGCGCGCCGCCCACATCCCTGCCGAGCTCCAGCGCGGTCCTGCCGTGCCGGTTCGGCTTGCCGAGCGCGCCGAGCCCGATGCCGCCGCCGAACCAGCGCCCGTGGTCCAACAAGGACTGGACCACCGCTGGCATGGTCGGGCGCATGCCCAGCGCCAGATGCATGCAGGTATCGCCGTCGCCGTTGGTGATCGCGGGATCCGCCCGATGGGCAAGCAGCGTATTGATCAGCTCCGGTTCGCAACGCGACCGGATCGCCGTGTGCAAGGGCGTGTTGCCCTGCTCGTCGCGCCAGCCGACCGCCGTCGGCTCGCGGGCAAGACACTCGCGGACCGCCGGCCCATCGTGGCGCCGCAGCGCCAGCGTCAGTTCGCGGCCGGCTTCGGAGCCGCCGGCGCCGCGGTCAGCACGGTCGACGGCGTCAGGCACAGGGCCGGGCTGGAACAGCGGTGGCTGGGTCGTGGTAAGGCGTGCATGCATGCTCGCGCTCCTTTGCGGTTGAGGGATCGGGCGACGGGGCATTCGGCCTGTCGCGGCGCGATTCTCATCCGCGCCGGAGGGCGGGCTTTAGCATTCGGGCGGGGTTCTTTCGCGCGCTGCAGCGGTGGTCGGCTGGACCGCGGCCGCCGGCGAACCGGGAAGGAAGGAAGAGGAAAGCGAACGGCGAAGGGGACGGCGAAGGGGACGGCGGAGGGGACGGCGAAAGAAGCGGCAAAGGAAGCCCGCAAGGGCAACGGCGGGGCCGCCTTACCCGCCGATGCGATTGGCCAGCTCGACGTATTCGGCGACCGGCACCTCTTCGGCGCGGCGGCCCAGGTCGAAGCCGATCGCGTCGAAGTCGACGTGATCGCGCAGCATCGATAGCGTGTTGCGCAGCACCTTGCGGCGCTGCGAGAACGCGGCGGTGACGAGATCGCCCAGCACGGTCATGTCGCAGGCGGCGTACGGCGAGCGCAGCCGGCCGTCCTCATGGCGCGGCCACGGAATCATCCGCACCACCGCCGAATCGACCTTGGGCGGCGGGTTGAACGACTCCGGCGGCACGTCGAGCACGTACTCCATGTGGTAGCGCACCTGCAGCATGATCGACAGCCGCCCGAATGCCTTGCTGCCCGGCTCGGCCACCATCCGCTCGACCACTTCCTTCTGCAGCATGAAATGCTGGTCGCGCACGTGGTCGGCGAACTCCATCAGGTGGAAGAGCAGCGGGCTGGAGATGTTGTACGGCAGGTTGCCGACGATGCGCAGCGGGCGGCCGGGCTGCTTCAGTTCGTCGAAGTCGAAGGCGAGCGCATCGCCGGCGTGGATCGTCATGCGGTCGCCGTGGCGGCGGCGCAGCCGTTCGACCAGATCGCGGTCCAGCTCGATCACGTGCAGATGATCGAGGCGCTCCAGCAGCGGCTCGGTCAGCGCGCCCAGGCCGGGACCGATCTCCACGACGAGGTCGCCGGCCTGCGGGTCGATGGCATTGACGATGCCATGGATGATGCTGTCGTCGACCAGGAAGTTCTGGCCGAATCGCTTGCGGGCCGTATGGCCCTGGTGAACAGGGGAACGCATCGATGTCTCTTCAGTGTCCGGCCGGCGGCTCGCCGTGCAGGCGCCGCCCGGTATGGCCGACCATCCCGATCGCGCAGCGGATCGCCTCGATCATGCTGCCGTGCTCGGCGCGGCCCGTGGCGGCCAGGTCCAGCGCCGTGCCGTGGTCGACCGAGGTGCGGATGAACGGCAGGCCCAGCGTGATATTGACGCCATGGCCGAAGGTGCCGTATTTCAGCGGCGCCAGGCCCTGGTCATGGTACATCGCCAGCACGCAGTCGGCATCGCGCAGCAGCCGGGGCTGGAACAGCGTGTCGGCCGGATAGGGGCCCCGCGCGTCGATGCCTGCTTCGCGCGCCTTCGCCAGCGCCGGCGCGATGATGTCGATCTCCTCGCGCCCGAGGTGGCCGCTCTCGCCCGCGTGCGGGTTCAGGCCGGTCACCAGGATGCGGGGATGGGTCAGGCCGAAGCGGCCCCGCAGATCGTTGTCGACGATCGTCAACGTCTCGAGCAGCATCGGCACGTCCAGCGCATCGGGCACCGCGCGCAGCGGCAGATGGGTGGTGGCCAGCGCCACCCGCAGCATCGCATTGGCATGCGCCGGCTGCGGGCCGGCTAGCATCATCACCACGCGCGACACGCCGGCCCGCTCGGCCAGATATTCGGTATGGCCGGTAAACGGCACGCCGGCGTCATTGATGGTGCTCTTCTGCACCGGTGCGGTGACCACGGCCGCATAGCGGGCGGCCTGCCCCGGTTGGGGCAGCAGGCCGGCCAGCGCCGCATCGAGCAGCGCCAGCACATGGCGGCCGTTGCGCGCGTCGAGCACGCCCGGCGTGCATGGAGCCGCCA
>NZ_JCBAJO010000037.1:0-31567 GCF_059772245.1 Cupriavidus sp. R6-3 | reverse complement strand
GGCCGTCCGCGTTGGACGTCCGCGTTGGACGTCCGCGTTGGACGTCCGCACTGGCCGTCCGTCAGCGAGGGACCGCGCCGTCGCGGCGCCATGCTCTACAATGCCGGCTCGCCGCCGATCCGGCCGTATGCGCGCCGTGCCACGCTGACGCCGCGTCCTTCGTGCCCGCCTCGGCGCTCGCGACCCTTCATCCCGCGCCTCTTCCTTCGCTCTTCCTTCGCAGTCATGGCCCTGTTCTCCATTTCCGATGCCCAGCTTGCCTTTGGCCACGTGGCGCTGCTCGACCACGCCGACTTTTCGCTGGAGGCCGGCGAACGTGTCGGCCTGATCGGCCGCAACGGCTCGGGCAAGTCCTCGCTGCTGAAGATCGTGGCCGGCCTGGCCGCGCCTGACGACGGGCTGATCGCGCGCCAGCAGGGCATCACCACGGCCTATGTGCCGCAGGAACCGGAGTTCGCGGCGGACATCACGGTGTTCGATGCGGTCGCGCAGGGCATGAGCGCCGCGCACGATCTGCTGGTCGCCTACGAACATGCCGCCAACCGGCTGGCCGAACATCACGACGAGGCCACGCTGGCCGAACTGCATCGGCTGCAGTCGGAGCTCGACGCGGCCGATGCCTGGCAACTGCGCACGCGCGTCGAGACGACGCTCGCGCGTCTCGGGCTCGATCCGGTGGCGCGCGTCGACGCGCTGTCCGGCGGCACGCGCAAGCGCGTGGCGCTGGCGCAGGCGCTGGTGGCCGAGCCCGACATCCTGCTGCTCGATGAGCCGACCAACCACCTGGACGTCGAAGCGATCCGCTGGCTCGAGGATCTGCTGCTGGGCTTTCGCGGCAGCGTGCTGCTGATCACCCACGATCGTGCCTTCCTCGATCGCGTCGCCACGCGCATCGTCGAGCTCGATCGCGGCAAGCTGGTGTCCTTCCCTGGCAATTTCGCCGCCTACCAGACGCGCAAGGCCGAGATGCTGGCCGCCGAGCAGGTCGAGCAGGCCAAGTTCGACAAGCTGCTGGCGCAGGAAGAGGTCTGGATCCGCAAGGGCGTCGAGGCGCGCCGCACGCGCAGCGTTGCGCGCATCCAGCGGCTGGTGACGATGCGCGCGGAACGCGCTGCGCGGCGCGAGGTGCAGGGCAATGTGAAGCTCGAGGTCTCGCAGGCGGAGCGCTCGGGCAAGATCGTCGCCGAACTGATCGACGTGACCAAGTCCTTCGGCGACCGCACCGTGGTGCGCGACTTCACCGGCACCATCATGCGCGGCGACAAGGTCGGCCTGATCGGCCCCAACGGTGCGGGCAAGACCACGCTGCTGCGGCTGATCCTGGGCGAACTGGCGCCCGACGCCGGCGTGGTCAGGAACGGCAGCAACCTGCAGGTCGCCTACTTCGACCAGATGCGCACGCAGCTGGATCTGGAGACGTCGCTGGCCGACACCATCAGCCCCGGCAGCGACTGGGTCGAGGTCAACGGCCAGCGCAAGCACGTGATGAGCTATCTGGGCGATTTCCTGTTCGCGCCGGAGCGTGCTCGTTCGCCGGTCAAGTCGCTGTCCGGCGGCGAGCGCAACCGCCTGCTGCTGGCACGGCTGTTCGCGCGGCCGGCCAATGTGCTGGTGCTCGACGAGCCGACCAACGACCTCGATATCGAGACGCTTGAGCTGCTGGAGGAACTGCTGCAGGACTACGGCGGCACCGTGTTCCTGGTGTCGCACGACCGCGCCTTCCTCGACAACGTGGTGACGTCGACGATCGCCTGGGAGGGCGAGGGCCGCTGGCGCGAATATGTCGGCGGCTATTCGGACTGGGTCCGGCAGTCCGAGCGCAGCGCGGGCGCGCAGGCGCCTGCACCGACCCAAAAGGGCGCCGAACGCAAGGGCGCTGACACCGGCAAGGCCGCCGGCGGCGACGAAGCCGTCAAGACCGCGGGCCGCGACGCGCGCGGCGCCAATCGGACCGTCAAGCTGTCGTACAAGGAGCAGCGCGAACTGGACGCGCTGCCGGAGCGCATCGCCGCGCTGGAGGCCGAGCAGAAGACCATCGGCGGACAGCTCGAGGACGGCTCGCTGTACGCCAGCGATCCGCCGCGCGCCACGCAACTGGCGGCGCGCTTCGACGAGATCGAGATGGAGCTGCTGGAAGCGCTGGAACGCTGGGAAGTGCTGGAGGCGAAGAGCCGCGGAGAAGGCTAGGGCAGGACCCAAGGGAACGCCGTCTCCGCTGATCTCTCACGCTTGCGGAAGAGTGGCGAGACGGTAATCGGCGCCTCGATTGCCTACCCGCACCACGCCAGCACCATATTGGTCAGGTCGACCATGAACCCCGGCTGCAGATAGCCGACAAAGCCGAGCACCAGCGCCGCCGCCAGCGTGGCGGCGCCCATGATCCGCAGCGCGCGGGTCGTCATGATCAGGCGGCCGCCGCCCGCGGGCGCACCAGCGCCTGCTCGCGGATCGGCAGATTGACCAGGGCCGCCACCACGCCGAGCGCAATCGCGATGCCCCAGACGATGTCGTAGGCGCCGGTGCGGTCGTACAGATAGCCGCCCAGCCACGCCCCCAGGAAGCTGCCGATCTGGTGCGAGAAGAACACCACGCCCGACAGCATCGACAGATACTGCACGCCGAACACCTGCGCGATGATGCCGTTGGTCAGCGGCACGGTCGACAGCCACAGCGCGCCCATGATCGCGGCGAATACCCAGGTGCTGAACGCCGACAGCGGCAGCAGCAGATAGGCGGCGATCACGATCGAGCGGCTCAGATAAATGAACGACAGCAGATAGCGCTTGGGCATGCGCTGGCCCAGCGCGCCGGCGGTATAGGTGCCGAACACATTGAACAGGCCGATCAGTGCCAGCGCCACCGTGGCGACCTTGGGATCGGTGAAGCCGCGGTCCTTCAGGTACGGCGCCAGGTGCACGCCGATGAAGACCACCTGGAAGCCGCAGACGAAGTAGCCCAGCGTCAGCAGCTGGAAATTGCGGTTGCCGAACGCTTCCTTCACCGCCTGGCCGATGGTCTGCTGGAAGCCCGAGGTGCCGCCGCCCTGCTGCGGCTCGCGCAGCGCGACGACCAGCGGCAGCATCATGCAGGCCATCACCGCCAGCACGAACAGCGCGTTCTGCCAGCCGATGGCCGAGATCAGGCCCTGCTCGACGGGGATCATCAGGAACTGGCCGAACGAGCCGGCCGCGGCGGCGATGCCCATCGCCCAGACCCGCTTCTCGGGGCTGGCGACGCGGCCGATCACGCCGTAGACCACGCTGTAGGTGGTGCCCGCCTGCGCGATGCCGATCATGATGCCGGCGCCCGAGGCGAAGGCCGTGCCGCTCGAGGCGAGCGCCATCACCACCAGCCCGGCGACATAGAGCGCCACGCCGACCAGCATCACCCTGACCGAGCCGAACTTGTCGGCCAGCGCGCCGGCGAAGGGCTGCGCCACGCCCCACATCAGGTTCTGCAGCGCCAGCGCGAAGGCGAAGGTTTCGCGGCTCCAGCCGTGCGCCTGCGTGATCGGCAGGTTGAACAGGCCGAAGCCGTGGCGGATGCCCATCGACAGCGTGACGAGCAGGCCGCCGCAGATCAGCACGGTGGTCAGGGAGAGTTCTTTTCTTGGCATTGTCGGGCTCGGTTCGGAGGGTATTGCTGTTGTCGTTGTTGTGCTTGTTGTGCTTGTTGTCTTGGTCGTCGCCGTCGACTTGCCCTGCCGGGCAATCGTGCTGGCGAGTGTACTCCGCATCGAAAACGCGCGTCGGCCGTCGCGAAATTCACCCGGCCGGCCAGGGTTTTATGCTGGCGGGGTGACGCGGTGGACGCGCGGGCGAGGGTCCGCCGCGGCCGCAAGCAGGCACGCCGGCCGCGCTGGAACGGGCAGAATTCCCCGCTTGATACGGGATTGGCGGCCCCGGCGTTCCATTACAATGCAGGCTGCCCGGCCTGGCCGGCCCTCCCGATGCGGATGTCCGACGGCCGCGATTCCCACTTTCGTAACGACTCCATGGCGAGCAAACCCAGTCAGTACAGCGAATCTTCCATCCGCGTCCTGAAAGGACTGGAGCCGGTCAAGCAACGACCCGGCATGTACACCCGCACCGATAACCCGCTGCACATCGTGCAGGAGGTCATCGACAACGCCTCCGACGAGGCGCTGGGCGGCTTCGGCAGCGAGATCGTCGTCACCCTGCATCGCGACGGCAGCGTCAGCGTCGAGGACGACGGCCGCGGCATTCCGGTCGGCATCCACCCCGAGGAAAAGGTGCCGGTCGTCGAGATCGTCTTCACGCGGCTGCACGCGGGCGGCAAGTTCGACAAGGGCAAGGGCGGCGCCTACGCGTTCTCGGGCGGCCTGCACGGCGTCGGCGTGTCGGTGACCAATGCGCTGTCGACGCGGCTGGACGTGTCGGTCTGGCGCGACGGCAATTTCTCCACGCTGACCTTCTCCGGCGGCGACGTGACCACGCCGCTGACCACGCGCAAGATCGAGCGCGGCGAGAAGAAGAACGGCACGCGCGTGCAGGTGTGGCCCGACGCCAAGTACTTCGATTCGGCGACGATTCCGCTGGCCGAGCTGCAGCGGCTGCTGCGCAGCAAGGCGGTGCTGCTGCCCGGGGTCAAGGTCACGCTGGTCATCGAGAAGAGCGGCGGCCAGGAGCCGACCGTGCAGACCTGGCAGTACGACCAGGGCCTGAAGGGCTATCTGATCGAGGCGCTGGCGCAAGGCAGCGGCGCCGAGCTGGTGATCCCGATGTTCGAGGGCGAGCATTTCGCCGATCCCGACGCCAATGCCGGCGAGGAAGGCTTCGCCGAGGGCGAGGGCGCCTCGTGGGTGGTGGCCTGGACCGAGGAAGGCGCGCCGGTGCGCGAATCCTATGTGAACCTGATTCCCACGCCGGCCGGCGGTACGCACGAGTCCGGCCTGCGCGAGGGCCTGTTCCAGGCCGTCAAGAGCTTTATCGAGATGCACGCGCTGCTGCCCAAGGGCGTCAAGCTGATGTCCGAGGACGTGTTCGCGCGCGCCTCGTTCGTGCTGTCGGCCAAGGTGCTGGACCCGCAGTTCCAGGGCCAGATCAAGGAACGGCTGAACAGCCGCGACGCGGTGCGGCTGGTCTCGACCTTCAGCCGCCCGGCGCTGGAGCTGTGGCTGAACCACCATGTCGACTACGGCAAGAAGCTGGCCGAGCTGGTGATTCGCCAGGCCCAGGCGCGTACGCGCGCCGCGCAGAAGGTCGAGAAGAAGAAGGGCTCCGGCGTGGCCGTGCTGCCCGGCAAGCTGACCGACTGCGAATCGACCGACGTGTCGCGCAACGAGCTGTTCCTGGTCGAGGGCGACTCCGCCGGCGGCTCGGCCAAGATGGGCCGCGACAAGGAATTCCAGGCGATCCTGCCGCTGCGCGGCAAGGTGCTGAACACCTGGGAGACCGAGCGCGACCGCCTGTTCGCCAACAACGAGGTGCACGACATCGCGGTGGCGATCGGCGTGGACCCGCACGGCCCCGACGACGAGCCCGACCTGTCGAACCTGCGCTACGGCAAGATCTGCATCCTGTCCGATGCCGACGTCGACGGCGCGCATATCCAGGTGCTGCTGCTGACGCTGTTCTTCCGCCATTTCCCCAAGCTGATCGAGCAGGGCAACGTCTATGTCGCGCGCCCGCCGCTGTATCGCGTCGACGCGCCGGCGCGCGGCAAGAAGCCCGCGCAGAAGCTGTACGCGCTCGACGACGGCGAGCTCGAGGCGATCCAGGACAAGCTGATCAAGGACGGCGTCAAGGAAGGCGCGTGGCAGATCTCGCGCTTCAAGGGCCTGGGCGAGATGAGCGCCGAGCAGCTGTGGGAGACCACGATGAACCCCGACACGCGCCGGCTGCTGCCGGTGGCGCTGGGCGAATACGACCTGCCGAAGACGGTCGGCGTGATGAACATGCTGATGGGCAAGGGCGAGGCCGCGCAGCGGCGCAACTGGCTCGAGGAACGCGGCAACGAAGTCGTGGCCGACATCTGACGGCCGCCGACGGCAGGTATTGAGCATCCATGGAACAACAAGACATTACGTTTCAACCCGACGAGCCGGCCGATTCGCTGACGCTCGCCCATTACGCCGAACGGGCCTATCTCGACTACGCGATCAGCGTGGTCAAGGGCCGCGCGCTGCCTGAAGTGGCCGACGGCCAGAAGCCGGTACAGCGCCGCATCCTGTTCGCGATGCACGAGATGGGGCTGCGCGCCGACGCCAAGCCGGTCAAGTCGGCGCGCGTAGTCGGCGACGTGCTCGGCAAATTCCACCCGCACGGCGACCAGTCGGCCTACGACGCGCTGGTGCGGCTGGCGCAGGACTTCTCTCTGCGCTATCCGCTGATCGACGGCCAGGGCAACTTCGGCTCCCGCGACGGCGACGGCGCGGCGGCGATGCGCTACACCGAGGCGCGGCTGACGCCGATCGCGCGGCTGCTGCTCGACGAGATCGACCAGGGCACGGTCGACTTCGCGCCGAACTACGACGGCTCGATGGAAGAGCCCAGGCTGCTGCCCGCGCGGCTGCCGTTCGTGCTGCTCAACGGCGCGTCCGGCATCGCGGTCGGCATGGCCACCGAAATCCCGCCGCACAACCTGCGCGAGGTCGCGGCGGCCACGGTGGCGATGATCCGCAATCCGAACATCACGCTGGCCGAGCTGCTGGCGCTGATGCCGGGCCCCGACTATCCCGGCGGCGGCCAGATCATCTCTTCGCCGGCCGATATCGCGCAGATCTACGAGAGCGGCCGCGGCAGCCTGAAGGTGCGCGCGCGCTGGATCATCGAGGACATGGCGCGCGGCCAGTGGCAGCTGGTGGTCAACGAGCTGCCGCCCGGCACCTCGGCGCAGAAGGTGCTCGAGGAAATCGAGGAGCTGACCAATCCGAAGGTGCGCGCCGGCAAGAAGTCGCTGACGCCGGAGCAGCTGCAGCTCAAGCAGACCATGCTGGGCGTGCTCGACGCGGTGCGCGACGAGTCCGGCAAGGATGCACCGGTGCGGCTGGTGTTCGAGCCCAAGAGCAAGAACATCGACCAGCAGGAATTCGCGCAGACGCTGCTCGCGCATACCAGCCTGGAGTCGGGCGCGCCGATCAACCTGGTGATGATCGGCACCGACGGGCGTCCGCGGCAGAAGGGCCTGATCGAGATCCTGCGCGAATGGATCGCCTTCCGCTTCGAGACGGTGACCCGCCGCAGCCGGCATCGGCTCGCCAAGGTCGAGGACCGCATCCATATCCTCGAAGGCCGGATGCTGGTGCTGCTCAATATCGACGAGGTGATCCGCATCATCCGCGAGGGCGACGAGCCCAAGCCGGCGCTGATGCAGGCGTTCGGCCTGTCCGAGCGCCAGGCCGAGGACATCCTCGAAATCCGGCTGCGCCAGTTGGCGCGGCTCGAATCGATCCGCATCGAGCAGGAGCTGAAGGACCTGCGCGAAGAGCAGGCCGACCTGGACGTGCTGCTGAAGTCCGAGACGATGATGCGCCGTCGCATCATCAAGGAGATCGAGGCCGACGCCAGGCAATACAGCCCGGCCGACAAGGACCCGCGCCGCACGCTGATCCAGGAGGAGCGCCGCGCCGCCGCCGAGGTGCGCGTGATCGACGAACCGGTCACCGTGGTGGTCTCGCAGAAGGGCTGGGTGCGCACGCGCCAGGGCCATGGCCACGATCCGCAGCAGTTCGCCTTCAAGGCGGGCGACGCGCTGTACGGCACCTTCGAATGCCGCACCATCGACGTGCTGCTGGCGTTCGGTACCAATGGCCGCGTCTACTCGGTGCCGGTCGCGGGCCTGCCCGGCGGCCGCGGCGACGGCGTGCCGCTGACCACGCTGGTCGAGCTGCAGGCGGGCACGCAGATCGCGCATACCTTCGCCGGCACGGCCGAGCAGCGCATGCTGATCGCCACGCGCGGCGGCAACGGCTTCCAGAGCAAGATCGGCGACATGATCAGCCGGCAGAAGGGCGGCAAGTCCTTCCTGACGCTCGACGATGGCGACGCGCCGCTGGCGCCCGCGCCGATCGGCGACGAGGCGACGCACGTGGCCTGCCTGTCCGGCAACGGCCGCCTGCTGCTGATCGCGCTCGACGAGATCAAGGTGCTGTCCGGCGGCGGACGCGGCGTGATCCTGATGGAGCTGGAGCCCAAGGAAACGCTGCAGCAGGTGGCGGCAGTTGGCGCGCCCGGACTGCTGGTGTCCGGGCAGGGTCGCGGCGGCAAGGCGTCGTCGCAGAAGCTGGCCGGCGCGAACCTGCTGCCGTACGTCGGCAAGCGCGCGCGCAAGGGCAAGGCGGTCGAGCTCAAGCTCAAGGAGATGTCGATCGAGCCGGTCAAGGCCGATTGATGGCCGCTTGACGGGCGGGTTGATGGCCGGTTAATCGCCGGTTGATGGCCGGTTGATTTGCCGGTGGTTGATTGACCGGCCGCCCGCCCGCTCGCCGCCAGCGTTGCAACGCGGGCGGCCGCTACGACCCAGCGGCGGCCCATGCCGCCGGCAGGCGCGACGCCGGCCCTGGCGTGCGCAGCGTGACATCGATGCCGGCGACCCGCGCCGCGCGCTGGAAGTCGGTCAGCGTTTCCTCGATATCGTGGTCGATGCGCTCGCAACGGGTCGCATCGATGATCAGTTTCCCGCCGGCTTCCACCTTCGCCAGATGGCGCCGCAGCTGCGCCTTGTGGAAGAACGACACGTCCTTGTGCAGGCGAAGCAGATAGCAGTCCTCGTAGCGCGTCAGCGAGATCGCGCTCCGCGCGTGATGGCGCAGCGTGAAGGCGATCCCCACCGCCATGCCGATGGCGATGCCGAACAGCAGGTCGGTGGCCAGGATGGCCGCGATCGTGACGACGAATGGCAGCGCCTGTGCCGGGCCCTTGCGCCAGGCCTCGACGAACAGCGCGGGCTTGGCCAGCTTGTAGCCCACGTGCAGCAGGATGGCCGACAGGGCCGCCAGCGGAATCCAGCGCAGCAGGTCGGACAGGAACAGCACGCTGGCCAGCAGCAGCACCCCATGCACGACCGCCGACACCTTGGTGCGGCCGCCCGCGCTGATATTGGCCGAGCTGCGCACGATCACCGCCGTCAGCGGCAACGCGCCGAGCAGGCCGGCGACCATATTGCCGACGCCCTGCGCGTACAGCTCCCGGTTGGGCGGCGCCACGCGGCGCATCGGGTCGAGCTTGTCGACGGCCTCCAGGCTCAACAGCGTCTCCAGGCTTGCGACGATCGCCAGCGTCAGCGCGACCACATACAGATCGGGATTGGCCAGCGCCGAGAAGTCGGGGCGCGCCAGTTCGGCCAGCAGAGACGCCGGACCATCGATGGCCGGCAGCTGCACCAGATGGTCGGGAGCCAGCGCGGCATCGGGGCTCGCATGCAGGGCGAAGCGCTGGTACAGCACACCCCACAGCACCGCCAGCAGCGGTGCCGGCAAAGCCCGCAGCGCGCGACGCTGCCGGATGAAATCGGTATCCCACAGCACCAGGATCGCCAGCGCCACTGCCGCCACCGTCAGGTTGCTGCCCGACACCATGCCGAGCGCCTGCTGAGCGGCCTCCGCCAGGCCCGCCTCGTCGACCAGCCGGCTGTCCAGCGGCGCCGACGAGGGCAGGCCGAGCGCGACCGGCAGTTGCTTGATGATCAGCAGCAGGCCGATCGCGGCCAGCATGCCCTTGATCACGGCCGACGGCACCAGTGCCGCGATATCGCCGGCGCGCAGCCACGCGAAGACGATCTGCAGCGCGCCGGCCAGCATCACCGCGACCAGGAAGGCGGAGAAGCCGCCGAGCGTCGAGATTGCGCCGACGACGATCACGACGAGGCCGGCCGCGGGGCCGCTGACGCTAAACTGCGAGCCGCTCAGCATGGCGACCACCACGCCCCCGATCACGCCGGCCAGCAGGCCGGACAACAACGGAGCGCCGGAGGCCAGCGCGATGCCCAGGCACAGCGGCAGGGCAACGAGAAATACCACCACGCCGGCGGGAATGTCGCGGCCGAGGTGGCGCAGATAGGCGTCGCGCATGGACGGGATGGAGACGGTCGGGGTAGGGGTAGGGGGCGCCGTGTTCATAGGGGTCGATGCGATGGAGGGTTGGACGAAAGGGTGGCTCATCGCCGCCGCGAACGCGGGGCCGAGCGGCTCGATGTCAGCCGCCGGGTCCGGCGTTCGCGACGACGACGGTGGGACGACGATGCCGCCGCGGCAACAGCGAGTTGCTGCAGCGTTTCGTAGACCCTGTGTGCTCTGTATTTGGGGGCGGCGTCAGCGCGCCAATGTGTCAGGCCGCCAGCGGTTCCGGCGACGCGTCGGCGTCGGTGCCATCGAGGCACAGCCGCTCTTCCAGCAGGCCCGTTTCCAGCGAGTAGATCCACGCATGCAGGCGCAGCGCGCGGCCGCTGTCCCACACCTTGCGCACCAGCGGCATCCCGGCCAGCTTGCGCACCTGCGCGATCGCATTGAGTTCGACCAGCCGCGCGGTGCGCGCGTCGTCGTTGTCGAGGCGATCGAGTTCGCCGCAATGCGCGCGATAGACCTGCCGGATCTTGTCCAGCCGCGCATCGACGTGGGGCAACTCCGGCACGCGCGCCAGCGACGCACGCACGCCGCCGCAGCCCTGATGCCCGCAGACGATGACGTTGCCCACGCGCAGGACCTCGAGCGCGTACTGCAGCACGCTCATCAGATTGGGGTCGTCCTCGCACACCAGGTTGGCGATGTTCCGGTGCACGAACAGATCCCCGGGCTCGGCATTGGTGATCAGCTCCGCGGGCACGCGGCTGTCCGAGCAGCCGATCCACAGCACGTCCGGCGCCTGGCGCACCGCCAGACGCTTGAAGCGGTCGGGATCGCGTGACAACACTTCGGTGGCCCAGGCGCGGTTCTCGAGCATCAGGCGTTTGGCGACTTCCATGGTGGCTCCCTACGGGCGGACGGTTGGCATGGTGACGGCCGCCGGGGACCTCGTGCACTGCGCCAGCGTGAACTGCGGGCGGGTCGATGTCGTAGTGCACTGCATCAGTGCACCACGGTCGCGGTGCCGTACGGCGGAACAACTCTTCGTCCAGCCGCGGCGAAAGTCAGTTCCGTGTTACATCGCACAAATTTGTGCAACGCAGAATTCGGCCGCATTGAAAGCGGGGAAGCGCCTTTGCCGGTCTTGTGGTCGCCCTCGCTAGCCCAGCACCAGCGTCAACGCCAGGCCCATCATCACCGCCGCGATGGCGCCGTCGAGGCAGCGCCATGCCATCGGCCGGCGGAACAGCGGCGCCAGCAGTCCGGCGCCGTAGGCCAGCGCGAGGAACCACGACAGGCTCGCCAGCGCCGCGCCGAGGCCGAAGATCCAGCGGCCGTCGCTGCCATGCTGGCTCGCCAGCGCGCCGAGCAGCACCACGGTATCGAGATAGACGTGCGGATTCAGGAAGGTGAAGGCAAGACAGGTGGCCAGCGCGGTCGCCAGCGGCAATGGGGCCGCGGCCTGCAGCTCGACCTTGCCGGCATCCAAGGCGCGGCGTGCCGCCATCAGGCCGTAGACCGCGAGGAAGGCCGCGCCGCCATAGCGCGTCAGCGTCAGCCAGCCGGGATGCGCGTGCAGCAGCGCGCCGAGGCCGGCGATGCCGACGCCGATCAGCAGCGCATCGGAGGTGGCGCACAGCAGGGCCACCGGCAGGCGATGCTGGCGCCGGATGCCGAGCCGCAGCACGAAGGCGTTCTGCGCGCCGATCGGGATGATCAGCGCCAGGCTGGAGAGGAAGCCGGCCATCAGGGGCATGTCGATCTTCATCGGGGGGATGGAGTCGGAAGTTCGAAGTTGGAAGGGTCCAAGCGTAGCTTTGCGACCGTCAAAAGAAAAACTAAACTTTCTTGTCCTGGATTAGAAACACTAATGATGAAAATCGACAACGGCCAGCTGGCCGCCTTCGCCGCCGTGCTGCAGGAAGGGAGTTTCGAGGCCGCGGCCCGGCGCCTGCATGTCACGCCCTCGGCCATCAGCCAGCGCATGCGCCAGCTCGAGGAGCGGCTCGGCCAGGTGCTGCTGCAACGAGGCAGCCCCTGCCAGCCGACCGCGGCCGGCCGCACGCTGGCACGCTATACCGAGCAACTGGCGCTGCTCGAAGCGGAGACGCTGGCTGAACTGGGCGACGCCGATGGCAATGGCTTGCGGGGCACGAGCGGGATGCCGCTGCGCGTGCCGCTTGCCGTCAATGCCGATTCGCTCGACAGCTGGTTTCCCGCCAGCTTCGACGCCTTGCCGGCCGAGCCCGCGATGGTGTTCGATCTACGCGTCGAAGATCAGGACCATTCGGCAACGCTGCTGCGCGAGGGCGTGGTGATGGCGGCGGTCAGCGCCAGCGCCGAGCCGGTGCAGGGCTGCACGGTCGAACCGCTCGGCATCATGCGTTATCTCGCCGTGGCTTCGCCGCTGTTGATCGCGCAGGCATTTGCCAAGGGCGTCAACGCCGCCAGCCTGTCGCGCACGCCGATGCTCGCCTTCAATCGCAAGGATGCGCTGCAGGCGCGCTTCATCGCGCTGCTGATCGGGCCCGATGCCGAGCAGCCGATGCCGCCGATTCACTACGTGCCCTCGACCGCCGGCTTCGTCGCGTTTGCCCAGCGTGGGCTCGGCTGGGGCATGATGCCCGAGCCCTTCGTGCGCGAGCCGCTGGCGCACGGGACGCTCGCCGAATTTGCGCCGCGCCGGCATCTGGACGTGCCCTTGTACTGGCACCGATGGCGGCTGCGCTCGCCGGCGCTCGACGCCGTCACGCGCGCGGTGCGGCAGGCGGCGGCGTCGTCGTTGCGGCCGCTGGGAGCGCACCCGCCACGGGGGCCGTTGCGGGCGGGGAAGAAGCGCTGAACGATCCCGCTCGCGTTCGGTTCAGGAGTTGGGTCAGGCGATCGGCTTGACGACGATCGTGATCGAGCTGGCGTTCGGCGCAGGGTTTGGGTCTGGCGATCGGCTTGGCGGCGATCACGACCGAGCTTGGGTTCGGCTCAGGGGTCTGGGTCAGCCGATGGGATTGGCGACGATCGTCGAGGACGAGCGTACAAAGTTGCCGCCGCCGAGATGATGGATCGTGTGCAGGGCCTCGTTGCCCGCATCGAACTTCCACCGGCCATTGGCGAACACGCGCGGATCCGCGGCCGCGGCCACGACCTCGCCGAAGCAGGTGTCGTAGGCATCCTCGGTATGCGCCTCCGGAATCAGCCGGCACTCCATCCACGCGCTGCAGCCCGCTTCGATCAGCGGCAGCCCGAGCTCGGGACCGGTGATGCTTGCGATGCCGAACTGCGCGAACTTGTCGACGTCGCGGCCCGTGGCGCTGCCCACCGCGTAGGTCATATCGATGGCGGCCGCGCCGGGGATGCAGATGCCAAAGCTGCCGCTGGCCGCGACCAGCTCGCGCGTGAAGGTTCGCTTGTCGATCACGATCGCAATGCGCGGCGGTGTGAATTCGACCGGCATCGACCAGGCGGCGGCCATCACGTTGCGGCGGCTGCCGTCGCTGCTGGTGACCAGCACGGTCGGGCCATGGTTGATCAGGCGGCTGGCGTATTGGAGGGGGACGGGTTGGAAGGCGGTCATCGCGGTCATCGGTTTCGCTCTGCTTCGATGAAATGTGAAGAATGATTGCCGCGATAATGCCATCGCTCCGCCGATCGGGGTGGTTGGGGTCCGCAAAGCCGAAAAACAAAAACCCGCGAAGCTTGCGCTGTCGCGGGTTTCAGGACATCGATTTGCGGATGTCGTCGGACGGAATACTGGTGGAGCCGGCGGGAATCGAACCCGCGTCCGCAGATCCTCCACAGAGAGTTCTACATACTTAGTTCTGTCATTTGATTTAACCGCCGCATCGCGGACGAACACGCTCTACGACGGCGAGTCACTTGGTTTTCGTCCCTGAGGTCGTGACACCCGCAGGGCTTATCTGACGTAAATGACCTCGCGTGGTCTTGCGACCCTAGCCCGTCAGCGAGCCAGTGCGAGGACGGCGGCCCTTAGGCTGCCAGTGCGTAACGTTCGTCGTTAGCAGTTATTGCGTTCCCATTGATTTACGAGGTGACGGGTCCTCGGTATGCCCTCTACTGCTTTGCAACCCACGTCGAAACCAGGTCGGCCCCAGTAAGGAAAACGGATTGTACCCGCTTTCGACGCCGGGCGTGCGCGTCGGTTCCCTAGGCGGCGGGAACGGCCGCGGTGAGCAGCGGAATCAACTCGCTGGGATGGCGCACCAGGTGATCGCCGCCCCAGCGCTCCGGTGGCTCGCCCTCGCCGCAGTAGCCATAGGCCGCCGTGATGGTGGCCATGCCGGCCGCCTTGCCGGCCTGGATGTCGCGCAGGTCGTCGCCGACATAGGCGCATCGGCTCGGATCGACGCCGCTGACCTGCGCGGCGTGCAGCAGCGGGGCGGGGTGGGGCTTCGGATAGGGCGTGGTGTCGCCGCTGACCACGGCGGCGGCGCGCGGCGCCAGGCCAATCGCATTGACCAGCGGGGTGGTGAAGCGGGCGATCTTGTTGGTCACGATGCCCCAGCGGATGCCGGCGGCTTCGAGTGCGGCCAGAACCTCTTCCATGCCGTCGAACAGCCGGGTCTGCACCGCGATATCGGCCTCGTAGTAGTTCAGGAAGGCATCGCGCAGTGCCGGGAAATCGGGGTCTTCGGGCGTCTTGCCGAAGGCGGCGCCGATCAGGCCGCGCGCCCCATGGGACGCGACCGGGCGCAGCAGCGCATAGTCCACCGGCGGGCGGCCATGCTCGACCACCAGCCGGTTGGCGGCGGCGGCCAGGTCGGGGGCGGTGTCGGCCAGCGTGCCGTCCAGGTCGAAGAAAACAGCGTCGAAGGTCGGCATGCTCAGGCGGTGCGGCGCAGGGCCATCAGGTAATTGACGTCGGTATCGCGGCTCAGCTCGTAAACCTGGGATAGCGGCCGGTAGACCATGCCGCGCAGCTCGATCAGGTCAAGGCCCGCCTGCCGGGCGAAGCGCGCAAGTTCGGCGGGTTTGATGAACTTGTCGTAGTCGTGCGTGCCGCGCGGCAGCATATTGAGCACGTATTCGGCGCCGAGCACGGCCAGCAGGTACGCCTTCAGGTTGCGGTTGATGGTCGAGAAGAACACGTGGCCGCCGGGGCGGACCAGCGTGGCGCAGGCGCGGACGATCGAGGCCGGGTCCGGCACGTGTTCGAGCATTTCCATGCAGGTGACCACGTCGAAGCTGGCCGGCATCCGCGCGGCGAGCGCTTCGGCCGCGATCTCCTCGTAGGTCACGGCCACGCCCGATTCCAGGCTGTGCAGGTCGGCGACCTTCAGCGCCTTGGTCGACAGGTCGATGCCACGCACGGTGGCGCCGGCGCGGGCCATGCTCTCGGACAGGATGCCCCCGCCGCAACCGATATCCACCACCTGCTTGCCGCGCAGGTCGGCGATGCTGTCGATCCAGCCCAGCCGCAGCGGGTTGATCTCGTGCAGCGGCTTGAATTCGCTGTTCGGATCCCACCAGCGGTGGGCCATTTCGCTGAACTTGTCGATCTCCTTCAGGTCGGCATTGCGCGCAATCTGGTGGGTTTCGACGGTGGGGTGAATCACGGGGGAAGTCGGCGTCATGAATCTGGCGCGCGCCTGGCGGCGCGGGACATTAGGAATTGGGGCAACTCTAACAAAATGCGTCCCCTGAGGCGAGCCGGGAGGAAATTGCTGACCCAGTGAACGAGTGAGGCGAGGCAGGGTGCCAAGCCAGGAGGGCAGGCAGGACGGCGGGACCGCAGGAACGGGACGGAGGCCGAACGAAAACGCAGGACGAAAAAAAGCCCAGCTTGCGCTGGGCTTTTTCGCCGTGGAGCGGGACCGATCAGCGAGCGCTGCGGGTACCGACCACTTCGACTTCCACGCGGCGGTTCGGCTGCTGGCAGGCGATCTGAGCGGTGCGGTTGCCCTTGCACGACTTCGGATCGACCTTCAGCTGGCGCTCGCCCTTGCCTTCGGTGTAGACGCGGTTGGCTTCCACGCCCTTGCTCACCAGATAGGCCTTGACGGCTTCGGCGCGGCGGATCGACAGGCGATCGTTGTAGCGATCGGTACCGAACGAGTCGGTGTGGCCGACGGCGATGATCACTTCCAGAGTGATGCCCGACAGCTTCGACACCAGGTCGTCCAGCTTGGCGCGGCCTTCCGGCTTCAGGACAGCCTTGTCGAAGTCGAACAGCGTGTCAGCGGCGAAGGTGACCTTCTCGCTCGAGACAACCGGGGGAGCGACCGGAGCCGGAGCCGGAGCCGGGGCAGCAGCCGGAGCCAGCGCGCCATCGCACTGAGCATTGGCCGTGGCCGGGGTCCAGGAGCTATCGCGCCAGCAGAGCTCGTTCGTGCCATTCTTCCACACGTACTCGCTCGTACCGTTACCCCAGTTGTCGTTGACGGCCTTCTTTTCGTAGGGGACCGACGCGGTCTGGGCTTGAGCGGATGCGGCCATTACTGCGGTAGCTGCAACGAGCGCGAGCTTGGCAAATTTTTTCATATTTCTCCTCTCAGGATGAGATCACCGCAGGGTTACTGCGAGCAAATGGACGAAAACAAGTCATACATTCTTCGGAGTATAACCTTCTCGCTCGAGGTGACGAATGCTCCACTTCGAACAATGTCTGGCTCTTCGCTGGGGAATTGTGCCACAAGGCTCGTTTCCTAAGAAGTAAATATATGCGATTCAATCCATGGCTTCGGGGCCTGTGGTGTTTGTGCAACATGGCCCTTGCGATGCCCGCAAACCCTTGTGCCGCTTGGGTTCCGAGGCATCGCTGCGGATCGGCGGGGGCAGCGCGAAGGGTGGTTGGAGGGGCGCGGGGAGGCGGTGCGGCGCATGTTAGAATGCCATGTTACCCGCCGCGCCGGCAGCACCGGATCATCCGGTGCCGACCTCCGCTTGCGGGCGTTTCAACCGCATAAGCCACGCCGCAATGGATCAATTCGCCAAAGAAACCCTTCCGGTCTCCCTCGAAGAGGAAATGCGTCGCTCGTACCTGGATTACGCGATGAGCGTGATCGTCGGGCGCGCGCTTCCCGATGTACGGGACGGCCTGAAGCCCGTCCATCGGCGAGTGCTGTTTGCGATGCACGAGCTGAACAACGACTGGAACCGCCCCTATAAGAAGTCGGCGCGTATCGTCGGCGATGTGATTGGTAAATATCACCCGCACGGCGATACCGCGGTCTACGACACCATCGTCCGCATGGCGCAGGATTTTTCGCTGCGTTATATGCTGGTCGACGGCCAAGGCAATTTCGGTTCGGTCGACGGCGACAATGCCGCGGCCATGCGTTATACGGAAATCCGGTTGTCCAAGATAGCGCATGAAATGCTGCTGGACATCGACAAGGAAACCGTTGATTTCGTCCCGAACTACGACGGCTCCGAAAACGAGCCGCAAATCCTGCCGGCCCGTATCCCGAATCTGCTGATCAACGGTTCGTCGGGTATTGCGGTCGGCATGGCCACCAATATCCCGCCGCACAATCTGAACGAAGTGGTCGACGGCTGCCTGCACCTGCTGCGCAACCCGCAGGCGACGGTCGACGAGCTGATCGAACTGATTCCGGCGCCCGATTTCCCGACCGCCGGCATCATCTACGGCATCCAGGGCGTGCGCGAAGGCTACCGCACCGGCCGCGGCCGTGTGGTGATGCGAGCACGTACCCACTTCGAGGATATCGACCGCGGCCAGCGCCAGGCAATCATCATCGACGAGCTGCCCTACCAGGTGAACAAGCGCACGCTGCTGGAGCGCATCGCCGAGCTCGTCACCGAGAAGAAGATCGAAGGCATCTCGGACATCCGCGACGAATCGGACAAGTCCGGCATGCGCGTGGTGATCGAGCTCAAGCGCAACGAGGTGCCCGAGGTCGTTCTGAACAACCTATATAAGAACACCCAGCTGCAGGACACCTTCGGCATGAACATGGTGGCGCTGGTGGACGGCCAGCCGCGCCTGCTGAACCTGCGCCAGATGCTGGAGTGCTTCCTGTCGCACCGGCGCGAGGTGGTGACCCGCCGCACCGTGTTCGAACTGCGCAAGGCCCGCGAGCGCGGCCATGTGCTGGAGGGCTTGGCGGTGGCGCTGGCCAACATCGACGAGTTCATCGCGATCATCAAGGCCGCGCCGACCCCGCCGATCGCCAAGCAGGAACTGATGGCCAAATCCTGGGATTCGCAGCTGGTGCGCGAGATGCTGGCGCGCGCCGAGACCGACACCCCGGGCGGCCGCGCGGCCTACCGTCCGGACGGCCTGCCGCCGGTGTTCGGCATGCAGGACGACGGCCTGTACCGCCTGTCCGACTCCCAGGCCCAGGAAATCCTGCAGATGCGCCTGCAGCGCCTGACCGGCCTGGAGCAGGACAAGATCGTGCAGGAGTACCGCGACGTGATGGACGCCATCACCGACCTGCTTGACATCCTGGCCCGTCCGGAGCGCATTACCACCATCATCACCGACGAACTGACCGCGATCCGCGCCGAATTCGGCGACGACCGCCGTTCGCAGATCGAGCTGAACGCGACCGAGCTCGATACCGAGGACCTGATCACCCCGCAGGACATGGTGGTCACGCTGTCGCACAGCGGCTATATGAAGAGCCAGCCGATCTCGGAATACCGCGCGCAGAAGCGTGGCGGCCGGGGCAAGCAGGCGATGGCGACCAAGGACGACGACTGGATCGATACGCTGTTCGTCGCCAACACGCACGACTACATCCTGTGCTTCTCGAACCGCGGCCGGCTCTACTGGCTGAAGGTCTATGAGGTCCCGCAGGGCTCGCGCACCTCGCGCGGCCGGCCGATCGTCAACATGTTCCCGCTGCAGGAAGGCGAGAAGATCACGGTGATCCTGCCGGTGCGCCAGTTCGACGCCGAGCACTTCATCTTCATGGCGACCGCCCGCGGCACCGTCAAGAAGACCGCGCTGACCGAATTCTCGAATCCGCGCAAGGCCGGCATCATCGCGGTCGACCTCGACGAGGGCGACTACCTGATCGGCGCGGCGATCACCGACGGCCAGCACGACGTGATGTTGTTCTCGGACGCCGGCAAGGCGGTGCGCTTCGACGAGAACGACGTGCGTCCGATGGGCCGGCAGGCCCGCGGCGTGCGCGGCATGAACCTGGACGACGGTCAGACCGTGATCGCGATGCTGGTCGCGCCGGCCGAGAATGCCGAGGATGCCGGCTCGGTCGGCAGCGTGTTGACCGCGACGGAGAACGGCTACGGCAAGCGCACGCCGATCACGGAATACACTCGGCATGGCCGCGGCACCAAGGGCATGATCGCGATCCAGACCAGCGAGCGTAATGGCCGCGTGGTGGCCGCCGCGCTGGTCGCGCCGGAGCACGAGATCATGCTGATCACCACCGGCGGCGTGCTGATCCGCACCCGGGTGGCCGAAATCCGCGAGATGGGCCGCGCCACCCAGGGCGTCACGCTGATCAACGTCGACGAGGGCACCAAGCTCTCCGGCCTGCAGCGCATCGTCGAAAGCGATGCCGATAATGGCGACAACGGCGACGGCGGCGACAACGGCGAGATCGACGCGGAAGGCGAGGGCGCCGGTGCCGAAACCAATGCCGGCACCAACGGCGACGACAATGGTGCCGGCAACGGCGCCGATGATGTCGCAAATGGTGACAATGGCGCTCAATCGTAATCAGATGCAACAATGGCGCGGCCGCTGGAACTAGGCCAGTCGCTACCGGACTAAACCGGACGAATTCATCAGGGAGTCATAATGCTCAACACCACTCGACGTATTGCTGTGCTGGCTGCTTTTGTTCCGGCCTTGATGGTCGCGCAGCATGCGCGCGCGCAGGACGCGGACAAGACCGCGGCGATCAAGGAACTGCTGTCCGTGATGCAGGCCGACCAGGCCGTCAAGGGCCAGGCCGAGAACTGGCAGGCCGGCGCCAAGCAGGAAGCGCCGCTGGTGCTCGAACAGGTGCTGGTCGAGAACAAGACGCTGAGCGACGCGCAGAAGCAGGCCGCCGTCGAGAAGCTGAAGAAGAACGGCGCGGTGCAGCGCATGGTCGATGGCGCCGGCAAGCAGTTCGGCACCGAAGCGTTCAAGAACGACGCCATCAAGGCGCACTATGACGCCTTCGGCAAGTACTACACCGCCCAGGAAATCCGCGACCTGACCACCTTCCTGAAGTCGCCGACCGGCCAGAAGTTCATGGCCAACCAGGGCAAGGCGACCCAGGAAATCTGGGGCTCGATGATGCAGAAGTACGGCCCGCAGGTTGGCAAGTCGATGCGCGACGCCGCCGAGAAGGAAGTCACCGCGGCGTCGAAGTAAGCCGGGCGCCGGCGTCCGGTGCGCCACCTCGGCGACGCCGGGGCGCCAACGAAATGCGTCTTTAGGTAATAATGGCTGCTTGGGCTATCCCAAGCAGCCATTTTTCTTTCCGTTCATGAACGATCCCCAGAATCCCGCCCTTGCCGCCATGATGCAGCGCGCCATGGCCGAACGTGTCTACAACTTCTCCCCGGGCCCCGCGACGCTGCCGGCCGAGGTGCTCCAGCAGGCAGCCGAAGAAATGCTCTCCTGGCACGGCACCGGCATCTCGGTGATGGAGATGAGCCACCGCAGCAAGGAGTTCGAGGGGATCCACAACGAGGCGCTGGCCGATCTGCGCGAGCTGCTGCGCGTCCCCAAGGAATTCCGCATCCTGTTCCTGCAGGGCGGGGCCATCGGCGAGAACGCCATCGTCCCGCTGAACCTGATCGGACGCCTGAACCCCGAGCGGCCCAAGGCCGATTTCATCGTGACGGGCACCTGGTCGGTCAAGACCGAGCAGGAAACCCGCCGCTACGGCGCCAGCCATATCGCCGCCAGCAGCGTGGACCAGCGCTTCGCGCGCATCCCCGATCCGGCGAGCTGGCAGCTGTCCGACGATGCCGCCTACGTGCACCTGTGCACCAACGAGACCGTCGTCGGCGTCGAATTCCAGGAAGTGCCCGATATCGGCCAGAACCACGGCCGCGTGGTGGTCGCCGACGCGTCGAGCCATATCCTGTCGCGGCCGATCGACTGGTCGCGCGTGCAGGTGGTCTATGGCGGCGCGCAGAAGAATATCGGCCCCGCCGGCGTCACCATCGTGATCGTGCGCGAGGACCTGCTCGGCCACGCGCATCCGCTGTGCCCGTCGGCGTTCAACTGGCGCATCGTCAACGACAACAATTCGATGTACAACACGCCGCCGACCTACGCGATCTATATCGCCGGGCTGGTGTTCAAATGGCTGAAGCGGCAGGGCGGCGTGGACGGCATCGAGCAGCGCAATATCGCCAAGGCGCGCGCGCTCTACGACTTCCTCGACCAGAGCGCCTTCTATCGCAACGAGATCGATCCGAGCTGCCGTTCGCGCATGAATGTGCCGTTCTTCCTGGCCGACGAGTCCCGCAACGAGGCCTTCCTGGCCGGCGCGCGCGCCAACGGGCTGGTCCAGCTCAAGGGCCACAAGTCGGTGGGCGGCATGCGCGCCAGCCTGTATAACGCGATGCCGCTGGAGGGTGTCACCGCGCTGATCGACTATATGCGCGAGTTCGAGCGCAGCGCCGCCTGAGCGGCGGCCATTGCGCCATCGGCGGCGAGACGGTCCTGCGTGGGCGTGGCCTGCCGATCGATGGCGAATCGGGATTTCCATCATGACGAACCAAGATAAAAACGCTGCGGCCGCTGCCCAGGGCCAGCAGCCTGCCATGCCGACCGAGGAGCAGGAGCGCGCGCTGTCCGTGGAACTGGCGCCGCTGCGCGAGCAGATCGACGCCGTCGATCGCGAGCTGCTGGCGATGCTGAACCGCCGCGCGCAGCTGGCGCTGGACGTCGGCGAGGTGAAGAAGAAATTCGGCGCGCCGGTGTTCCGGCCGGAGCGCGAGCTGCAGGTCATTCGCAAGGTCCAGGGCAACAACCCCGGGCCGCTGCGCGGCGACAGCGTCGCGGCGATCTGGCGCGAGGTGATGTCCGCCTGCCGCGGCCTGGAGAAGCCGCTGGAAGTCGCGTTCCTCGGCCCGGCCGGCACCTTCTCCGAGCAGGCGCTGTACGCCCACTTCGGCCACGAGGTCGCCGGCGTGCCGTGCCCGAGCATCGACGAGGTGTTCCGGGCGGTCGAGGCCGGCACCGTCGAGTACGGCGTGGTGCCGGTCGAGAATTCGACCGAGGGCGCGGTGTCGCGCACGCTCGATCTGTTCCTGCAGACCTCGCTGAAGATCAGCGGCGAGATCGCGCTCAAGGTCCATCACAACCTGATGGCGTCGTCGCCCGACATGAAGGGCGTGACCGTGGTGCGCGCCCATCCGCAGGCGCTGGCGCAGTGCCAGCACTGGCTGACGGCCAACTATCCGCACCTGGAGCGGCAGGCGGTGTCGAGCAACGGCGAGGCGGCCCGCATGGCCAGCGAGGACCCGACGGTGGCGGCGATCGCCGCCGAGACCGCGGCCAATCGCTATCACCTGCACATCATCCGCTTGCATATCCAGGACGATCCGCACAATCGCACGCGCTTCGCGGTGATCGGCCGCTACGAGACCGAGCCGTCGGGCAGCGACCAGACCTCGCTGATCCTGTCGGTGCCGAACAAGGCCGGCGCGGTCTACCAGCTGCTGGCGCCGCTGGCCGACAACGGCGTGTCGATGTGCCGCTTCGAATCGCGGCCGGCGCGCAGCGGGGCCTGGGAGTACTACTTCTACGTCGATATCGAGGGCCACCAGCGCGATGCCGCGGTCGAGCGCGCGCTGCAGCAGCTGCGCGCCAACGCGGCGTACTTCAAGGTGCTGGGCTCGTATCCGTCCAGCAAGTAGCACGCACGCAGGCAGGCAGCGCACTGCGGACAGAACAACCCAAGGTGGAACACCGGGCCCGCGGCGGGCCGAGGCAAGGCAATCAGGAGTCGATATGGCAGAGCAGGGCAGGCAGTTCGGTCCGGAATATGTGCGGGCGATTTCCCCTTACGTCGCGGGCCGGCCGATCGCCGAGGTCGCGCGCGAATTCGGCCTCGACGAGGCAACCATCGTCAAGCTGGCCTCCAACGAGAACCCGCTCGGCATGCCGGAGTCGGCCAAGGCCGCGATGGCGGCCGCGGTGGCCGAACTGGGCCGCTATCCCGATTCCAACGGCTTCGAGCTGAAGGCCGCGCTGTCGGCCCGCTACGACGTGCCGGCCGACTGGCTGACGCTGGGCAACGGCAGCAACGACATCCTCGAGCTGGCCGCGCATGCGCTGGTCAAGCCGGGCGAATCGATCGTCTACGCGCAGTACTCGTTCGCGGTCTACGCGCTGGCGACGCAGGAAATCGGCGCCCGTGCGATCGAGGTGCCGGCGCGCGACTATGGCCACGATCTCGACGCGATGGCGGCGGCGATCGCGCCCGATACCCGCCTGGTCTTCATCGCCAACCCGAACAATCCGACCGGAACCTTCCTGCCGGCCCCGCAGATCGAAGCCTTCCTGGCGAAGGTGCCGGCCGACGTGGTGGTGGTGCTCGACGAGGCCTACAACGAGTACCTGGACCCCGAGGACCAGTACGAGTCAGTGCAGTGGGTGCGCAGGTATCCGAACCTGATGGTCTCGCGCACGTTCTCGAAGGCCTATGGCCTGGCCGGGCTGCGGGTCGGCTATGCGGTCGCGCAGCCTGCGCTGACCGATCTGCTGAACCGCATCCGCCAGCCGTTCAACGTCAACAGCCTGGCGCAGGCGGCCGCGGTGGCCGCGCTCGGCGACGAGGCCTTCCTGCGCAAGAGTGCGACGCTCAATCGCGAGGGCAAGGCGCAGCTGGTGGCGGCATTCGATCGGCTCGGCCTCGAATATGTGCCTTCGTACGGCAACTTCGTGCTGGTCCGTGTCGGCGACGACAATGAGGCGGGCGCGCGTGTCAATCTGGCGCTGCTCAAGCAGGGCGTGATCGTGCGGCCGGTCGGCAGCTATGGGCTGCCGCAGTGGTTGCGCGTGACGATCGGGCTGCCGCAGGAGAACGCGGCCTTTATCGCAGCGCTGGAGCGCGCGCTGCAGTAGGGGCGCCGCGGTCCAACTCCCGACAGGGCGCCGCTGGCGCCCTGTCTGCCATATCGGCGCCACCGGCGCCCGCCTGCGCGCAGCGACCGGCTACAATGCCGGTTTTCCTCCTTTCCGCCGCCGATCTCGGCGTACTGTCGTGAGTGCCCTGCATTTTTCCCGTGTCGTGATCGTCGGCGTCGGCCTGATCGGCGGTTCCCTGGCCCGAGCCCTGAAACGTGCCGGTGTCGTCGGCGAAGTGGTCGGCGTCGGCCGTTCTCCCGCCTCGCTGGAACGCGCGCTGGCGCTTGGCGTGATCGACCGCGCCGCCTCGCTCGAAGACGCCGCGCAGGGCGCCAGCATGATCGTGCTGTGCGCGCCGGTGGCGCAGACCTTCGCGCTGCTGCATGCGCTCGAGCCCCATCTGCAGCCCGGCACCATCGTCACCGACGCGGGCAGCACCAAGTCCGACGTGATCATGGCGGCCAAGACCGCGCTCGGCGACAAGGTCGCGCAGTTCGTGCCGGCCCATCCGATCGCGGGACGCGAGCTCAACGGCGTCGAGGCCGCTCTCGACGATCTCTACGACGGCAAGAAGGTCGTGCTGTGCCCGCTGCAGGAGAACAGCCGGGCCGATGTCGCGGCGGTGCGCGCGATGTGGGAGACCGCCGGCGGTGTCTGCGAGATCATGTCCGCCGTGCAGCACGACGCGGTGTTCGCGGCGGTCAGCCACCTGCCGCATCTGCTGTCCTATGCGCTGGTCGCGCAGGTCGCCAATGCCGAGGACGCGGCGCTCAAGCTGGCCTGCGCGGGCGGCGGCTTTCGCGACTTCACGCGGATCGCCGCGTCGTCGCCCGAGATGTGGCGCGACATCTGCCTGGCCAATCGCGAGGCGCTGCTGCGCGAACTCAATACCTATCAGTCGGTGCTGGCCCATCTGAAGGCGCAGATCGAGGCCGGCAATGGCGACGCGCTCGAACGCGTGTTCGCCCGCGCCAGCCAGGCCCGGCTGCAGTGGGGCGCCGAGCGCGCCGCCGCGGCGGACGTCGAGCCGTGATGTCGGCCGATCCTGCCGCCAACCCGCGCTGCCTTGTTGCCCTTCGTATGCCGTCCCGACCGTAGCCCGACCATGGAACATCTGACGCTTGGCCCCTTCACCCGTGCCGCCGGCACGGTTCGCCTTCCCGGCTCGAAGAGCATCTCCAACCGCGTGCTGCTGCTGGCCGCGCTCAGCGAGGGCGAGACCCGGGTGCGCGACCTGCTCGATTCCGACGACACGCGCGTGATGCTTGGCGCGTTGAAGACGCTGGGCGTGGCATGGCGCAAGGACGGCGACGATCATCTGGTCACCGGCGTCGGCGGCATGTTTCCGGTCAAGGCGGCCGAGCTGTTCATGGGCAATGCCGGCACCGCGATCCGTCCGCTGACCGCGGCGCTGGCGCTGCAGGGCGGCGACTATCGGTTGTCGGGCGTGCCGCGCATGCACGAGCGGCCGATCGGCGATCTGGTCGACGGCCTGCGCCAGGTCGGCGCGCGCATCGACTACCTCGGCAACGAGGGCTATCCGCCGTTGCACCTGCAGCCGTCCCAGATCCGTATCGACGGGCCGATCCGCGTGCGCGGCGATGTGTCCAGCCAGTTCCTGACCGCGCTGCTGATGGCGTTGCCGCTCGCCGACGCGCCGGGCGGCCGCATCGAAATCGAGGTGGTGGGCGAGCTGATCTCGAAGCCCTATATCGAGATCACGCTGAATCTGCTGGCGCGCTTCGGCATCGAGGTCAAGCGCGACGGCTGGTCGCGCTTCGTGCTGCCGGCGCGGGCGCGTTACCGCTCTCCCGGTGAAATCTTCGTCGAGGGCGACGCGTCGTCGGCCTCGTACTTCCTGGCCGCCGGCGCCATCGGCGGCGGTCCGGTGCGGGTCGAAGGGGTGGGGCTGGCAAGCATCCAGGGCGACGTGCAGTTCGCCGATGCGCTGAACCGGATGGGCGCCAACGTGATGGCCGGCGCCAACTGGATCGAGGTGCGCGGCGTCGACCGCGACGACGGCCGGCTGACGGGCATCGCGCTGGACTGCAACCATATTCCCGATGCGGCGATGACGCTGGCGGTGGCGGCGCTGTTCGCCGACGGTCCCACCACGCTGACCAATATCGGCAGCTGGCGCGTCAAGGAGACCGATCGCATCGACGCGATGGCGGCCGAGCTGCGCAAGCTCGGCGCCGACATCGAGGCCGGCCAGGACTATCTGCGCATCGCGCCGCCGGCGCAGTGGCGCACGCCCGCCGACGGCATCGACACCTATGACGACCACCGGATGGCGATGTGCTTCTCGCTGGCGACCCTCGGGCCCTTGCCGATCCGCATCAACGATCCGCGCTGCGTGGCGAAGACGTTTCCCGACTATTTCGACGTGTTTGGCCAGGTGGTCCGCTGAATCCTGGTCAGGGCGGCCGGGCCGCCGGGCCGGCTGGCGCGGCCCAGGCGGGCCTATTGCGCCGGCGCCATCGCCATCCCGCTGTCACGCCCGGCATCGGCCGGCGCGTCCGCCTGTGCTGCCTTGCGCCGTTCGCGCTGCTCCCAGTAACGGTCGAAGAAGTAGTGGGCCACCGTGTTGACGGCCGGTTCGATGAAGGTGACGGCACCGCTGATGGCAATGCTGCCGGTCAGCGCATAGGTCACGCTGAACGCGATGCCGAGGTGCATGATGCCGAACGACAGGGTTTTTGCCATGGTAGATTGCCTCGTTGGTCTGCGGGAGCCGCGGATCGACGCTCCCTACCGATGGAAGAATGATAATGGTTCTCAATTAGATCGAGAAATTGATCGTTGCTTTTGTCTTGATAAGAAATGACTATCGCTGAAGTCGTCACCATCGACGGGCCAACGGCCTCCGGCAAGGGAACCGTGGCGCACAAGGTCGCCGACGCGCTGGGCTTCCATCTGCTCGACAGCGGGGCGCTGTACCGTCTGGTGGCGCTGGCCAGCGAACGCGCCGGCATCGACGCGTCCGACGTGCCGGCCCTTGCAAACCTGGCGGGTCGCCTCGATGTCAAGTTCGGTCCGGATCGGGTCTGGCTGTCGGGCGAAGAGGTGAGCCTGGCCATCCGCGCCGAGGCGATCGGCAACCGGGCTTCGGCGCTGGCGGTCCATCAGCCGGTCCGCGATGCGTTGACGGCACTGCAGCGGGGCTTCCGCAAGCTGCCCGGCCTGGTGGCCGACGGCCGCGACATGGGCACCGTGATCTTCCCGGACGCGCGCCTGAAGGTGTTCCTGACCGCAAGCGTCGAGGCACGCGCCCGCAGGCGCTATAAACAATTGATTGATAAGGGAATTTCTGCTAGTATCGAAAACCTTTTGCGTGATTTGGAAGCACGCGACGCGCGGGACCGTTCCCGTGCCGCCGCCCCGCTTCGTCCCGCGGAAGATGCGCGACTGCTCGATACCTCCGACATGACGGTGGATCAGGCGGTGGCGCAGGTGCTGGCGTGGCACGCCGAACTGGGTCCGCTGACCCAGGGGTGACCGCGCCGCGCCATCGGGCGCCGGCAGCCGGCCGCAGCGAACGCGACAACGAACGCGTCCGCAGGCGGAACGGGCCGCCGGCATGGTTCAACCTGACCCCGCTGCCCTGGCAGACTGAGCGTGATCGTCGCGCCGGCCACGGTATTGCGGATTGCTAACTTACGTTTATGTCCGACCTGCAAAACAACGAATCCTTTGCCGCACTGTTCGAGGAATCCGTCGCCCGCTCCAATATGAAGGCTGGCGAGGTGATTTCGGCCGAAGTCGTGCGCATCGACCACAATTTCGTGGTCGTCAACGCCGGCCTGAAGTCTGAAGCCTTCGTCCCGGTGGAGGAGTTCCTGAACGACCAGGGCGAACTCGAAGTGCAGGCCGGCGACTACGTTTCCGTGGCCATCGACGCGCTCGAGAACGGCTATGGCGACACCATCCTGTCCCGCGACAAGGCCAAGCGCCTGGCATCGTGGCTGAACCTCGAGAAGGCGCTGGAAGACGGCGAAATCATCTCGGGTACCGTGACCGGCAAGGTCAAGGGCGGCCTGACCGTGATGGTCAACGGCATCCGCGCGTTCCTGCCGGGTTCGCTGGTCGATGTCCGTCCGATCAAGGACACCACGCCGTACGAAGGCAAGACCCTGGAATTCAAGGTCATCAAGCTGGATCGCAAGCGCAACAACGTGGTGCTGTCGCGCCGCGCCGTGGTGGAAGCGACCCTGGGCGAAGAGCGCCAGAAGCTGATGGAAACCCTGAAGGAAGGCGCCATCGTCAACGGCATCGTCAAGAACATCACCGACTACGGTGCGTTCGTCGACCTGGGCGGCATCGACGGTCTGCTGCACATCACCGACCTGGCATGGCGCCGTGTTCGCCATCCGAGCGAAGTGCTGTCGGTTGGCCAGGAAATCACCGCCAAGATCCTCAAGTTCGACCAGGAGAAGAACCGCGTCTCGCTGGGCGTCAAGCAGCTGGGCGAAGATCCGTGGGTCGGCATCTCGCGCCGCTACCCGCAAGGCACCCGCCTGTTCGGCAAGGTCACCAACCTGACCGACTACGGCGCGTTCGTCGAGATCGAAGCCGGCATCGAAGGCCTGGTGCACGTGTCGGAAATGGACTGGACCAACAAGAACGTGGCCCCGTCCAAGGTTGTCCAGCTGGGCGACGAAGTCGAAGTCATGGTGCTGGATATCGACGAAGACAAGCGTCGTATCAGCCTGGGCATGAAGCAGTGCAAGGCCAATCCGTGGGACGACTTCAGCCGCAACCACAAGAAGGGCGACAAGCTGACCGGCCAGATCAAGTCGATCACCGACTTCGGCGTGTTCATCGGTCTGCCGGGCGGCATCGACGGCCTGGTGCACCTGTCGGACCTGTCCTGGCAAGAGTCGGGCGAAGAGGCCGTGCGCAAGTACAAGAAGGGCGACGAAGTCGAGGCCGTGGTGCTGGGCATCGATGTCGACAAGGAACGCATCTCGCTGGGCATCAAGCAGCTGTCGGGCGATCCGTTCAACAACTTCATCTCGGCCAATGACAAGGGCTCGATCGTCACCGCGACGATCAAGACCGTCGACCCGAAGGGTGCCGTGGTCCAGCTGGCCGACGACGTCGAAGGCTATCTGCGCGCCTCGGAAATCTCGGCCGACCGTGTCGAAGATGCCCGCAACGTGCTGAAGGAAGGCGAGCAGGTGACGGCGGTGATCGTCAACATCGATCGCAAGTCGCGCAACATCAACGTGTCGATCAAGGCCAAGGACTCGGCGGAGCAGCAGGAAGCCCTGCAGAAGTTCCAGGCCGACACCGGCACGGCTGGCACGACCAACCTGGGCGCGCTGCTGAAGGCCAAGCTGGGCCAGGACAACCAGTAATCGCGTCCATCGCGACCGTCCAACTCACGCGCGGATGCCATGACCAAGTCCGAGCTCGTCGAAAAGCTGGCTGCCCGCTTTCCGCAGTTGCTGCTGCGGGACGCGGACATCTCGGTGAAAACGATCCTCGACGCGATGTCCGATGCGCTGGCCGATGGCCATCGCATCGAGATCCGCGGGTTCGGCAGCTTCGGACTGAATCGCCGGCCGCCGCGCGTGGGGCGCAATCCCAAGTCCGGCGAGCGGGTGCTGGTGCCCGAGAAACGGGTACCGCACTTCAAGGCGGGCAAGGAGTTGCGTGAGCGGGTCGATCGCAATCCGGCGGCCGGCAACGGCAGCGGTAACGGCGATCACGGTGTCAACGGCAACGGCGGCAACGGTGCCAATGGCAACGGTGTCGACGGCACCGCGCTGGGGCTGAACGGCAATGGCGGCGGCGCCGCCAATGGGCATGCCCCGCTGGGCGGCGAACGCGGTTCGTTGTCCGGTTCGTTGACCGGTTCGTTGACGCAAGGCACCGCGATGACCGGCGTCCAGCAGGAAGGCTCCGGCCTGAATCTGGCGCAGTCCTGAATTCCAGCGGCTTCGGCAACGAAGCGGCGAGGAAATCGAAAAGCGCTCCGCAAGGAGCGCTTTTTTTATGCCCGTCGCATGGCGAGGCACGGAACCGCGACACTGGCGGGCTGGTCTGAGTGACCTTTCCGTATCGCGACGAGACGCCGAAAATTGCCCGCATCGCCAGGCCTGATCGCGCCGTGTGCGCCAATCGATTCCGCTACAATGCCGGGGAACCGCCGCCCGCGGCCGGCTGGCCATTCGGATATCGACAGCCGGCGCGCGCACGGACGCTTCTTCGCCTTCTTCGCCATTTCGCCGCCACGCCGCCGCAGACACCTCGTCAATCGCATGAAACTTGTCGCCTGGATTATCCGTATCGTCCTGTTCGCGCTGCTGTTCGTGCTCGCCCTGCGCAATACCGCCGATGTGTCGCTGCAGCTGTTCTTCGATGCGGTCTGGCGCGCGCCCCTGATTCTGATCCTGCTCGCCGCCTTCGTGCTCGGCGCGCTGGCCGCACTGATCTCGGTGGCGCCCAGCCTGATGCGCCAGCGGCTGGAGATCGCCCGGCTGCGCCGTGCGGTCGGCAATGCACGCACGCCGGTCGACGATGGCGCCGGCGCGTCGACTTCCAAGGCCGTGGCGCCTTACAACGTAATCGGCCCGAAAGTCTAAGCAATGAATTTTGAAACCTGGTGGCTGCTCGCCCTTCCGCTCGTATTCGGGCTCGGCTGGATGGCGGCCCGCCTCGACCTGCGGCAGGCGATCAGCGAGCAGGGCGCCTTGCCGCGCTCATATTTCAAGGGCCTGAACTTCCTGCTCAACGAGCAGCCGGACAAGGCCATCGATGCCTTCATCGAGGTCGCGCGGCTCGATCCCGAAACCACCGAACTGCATTTCGCGCTGGGCGCGCTGTTCCGCCGCCGCGGCGAGACCGAGCGCGCGATCCGCGTGCACCAGAACCTGGCCACGCGTCCCGATCTGCCCGACACCGAGCGCGAGCATGCGCTGTACGAACTGGGCCAGGACTATCTGCGCGCCGGCCTGCTGGACCGCGCCGAGGACGCGCTGCGCGCGCTGATGTCGGGTCCCTATGCCGCATCGGCCAAGCGCGTGCTGCTGGAGCTGTACGAGGTCGAGAAGGAATGGCGCAAGGCGATCGACGCCGCGCGCGAGCTGCAGAGTGCGACCCAGCAGGACTACAGCGTGCAGATCGCGCAGTTCTGCTGCGAGCTGGCGCAGGACGCGCTGCAGCGCAAGCAAGCCGACGAGGCGATCGGCTGGCTCGAGCAGGCGCTGCGCGAGAATCCGAAGAATGTGCGCGCACCGATCCTGCTGGGCGACGTCGCCATGGCGTCGGGCGATCTTGGCGCGGCGCTGGGCCACTGGCTCGGCATCGAGCGCCAGGACGCCAGCTACCTGCCGCTGGTGGCCGATCGCGTGGTCAAGGCGTATCGCGACCTGGGCGAACAGGGCAAGGCACTCGAATGGCTGCGCGGGCTGCTGAAGACGGGTCTTGCCCCCGAACTGCTCGATACCGCCTATCGCACCGAACTGGAACTGGCCGGCCCGGCGGCCGCCGCCGCGCTGATGCGCGAGCAG
>NZ_JCBAJO010000369.1:0-3115 GCF_059772245.1 Cupriavidus sp. R6-3 | reverse complement strand
AGCGCAGCCACCACTGTTGCAACAGCGGCAGGGCGAGCGCCGCCACACCGAGCGCGGCGATCAGCAGGCTGAGAGCGATCAGGCTGTCACGGTTCATCGCATCGCCCCTATACCGAACGCGCCAGCCGATACAGCAGCAGCGCGCCGACGATCTCCAGCCCGAACGCCGCCATCAGCATCAGGCGGCCCGACGGATCGTTCCACATCATCAGCAGGTAGCCGGCATTGAACACGAACATCAGTCCGGCCACGACCACCGGCAGCAAACCCAGGATCCACGCCGACATCCGCGTTTCCGCCGACAGCGCCGACAGTTCGCGCTGCGCCTGCTCGCGGTCGCGCATATAGGCGGCGGTGCGTTCCATCACGATGTCGGCGCGGCCGCCGTAGCGCGTGGCGAGCCGCAGCACCGAGGCCAGCAGGATCAGTTCGTCGAAGCGATAGCTGCGCGCGACCTGCATCACCGCCTGGTCCAGTTCCTTGCCGGCGCGCTGCAGATGCACCGCCTGCACCAGGCACTGGCGCAGCGGCAGTTCGGTATTGCCGATCGCATGCTGGAACGCCGCCGGTACCGCGCTGCCGATCGTCATCAGCCGCACCACGCCATCGAGAAACCCCGGCAGCTGCTCGCACAGGCGCTGATGAAAACGGATCGTGCGGCGCCACAACAGGCAGGCACAGATGGCAAGGCAGACCACCGCCATCGCGGCGGCCGCGACAAACCCGCCGCCGATCAAGGCCGCGGCGCACAGCAGCAGCGGTGGCCCGCCCCACAGCAGATAGGTGCGGCGCGTCGGCTCGAGGTCCGCGCGCCGCAGCAGATCGGCCCAGCGGCGCTTGAAGTCGCGTGGCCCGGTGACGGGAGGCAGCTCGGCCGCGGATGCATAACGGGAACGTACCTGCTCGGTCTGCGCCTGCACGAAGGCCCGCGCCGCCTCGCGCTGCGCACGCGTGCCGGCCTGCGCCAGCAACAGCAGGCCGGCGCCGACCAGCAGCAAGGCGATGGCGGCGATGGCCAGGGCGGCGCTAGACATCGAAGCGGCCCAGCGGATCGTCCATGCCGAAACCGGCCTGGCGCAGGCGCGCCAGCTTGGGCGAATGCGGCAGGATGCCGAGCGACTGCCAGCGGTCGACCTCGACGCCATCCGGTCCGATATACGGGTCGTGGCGATACAGCTCCTGCGTGGTGACGATGTTGTCGCCCATGCCGGTCACCTCGGTGATCGACAGGATGCGGCGCTTGCCGTTCGACAGCCGGCCGATCTGCACGATGAAGTCGATCGCATTGGCGATCTGCCGGCGCAGGCTGACCTCGCTGCCCTGGAAGCCGGCGAAGCCCGCCAGCATCTCGAGCCGGTACAGGCACTCGCGCGGGCTGCTCGCGTGGATGGTGCCCATCGAGCCGTCGTGGCCCGTGCTCATCGCCTGCAGCATCTCCAGCACCTCGCCGCCGCGCACTTCGCCGACGATGATCCGGTCCGGCCGCATGCGCAGGCTGTTGCGCAGCAAGTCGCGGATCGACACCACGCCGGTGCCCTCGAATCCGCCGGGCCGGCTTTCGAGGCGGACCACGTGGGGATGGTTCAGCGCCAGTTCGGCGGTGTCTTCGATGGTGATCACACGCTCGCTGTCCGGCACGAAGATCGCCAGCGCGTTCAGCAGCGAGGTCTTGCCCGAGCTGGTGCCGCCGCTGACCAGGATATTGCAGCGCGCCTTGACGGCGGCCTCCAGCAGATCGCCGATCTCCTGGTTCATGGTGCCCAGCCCGAGCAGCGCCTCCGGCGTCAGCGGATCCTTGCGGAACTTGCGAATCGACACCACCGGCCCCTGCAGCGCGAGCGGCGGGATCACGACGTTGATGCGGCCGCCGTCGGGCAGCCGGGCATCGACCATCGGATTCGATTCGTCGAGCCGCCGGCCGATCGGCGCCAGGATCCGGCGCACGATGCGCAGCAGATGCCCCGCGTCCGCAAAGCGCACCGGAATGCGTTCGAGCATGCCGTGGCGCGACACGTAGACGTCGAGATGGCCATTGACCAGGATGTCCTCGACCGCGGGATCGTTCAGCAGGTCCTCGATCGGACCGAAGCCCGCCAGCTCCTTGGTCAGCGCCTCGGCGATCTGATGCAGCTCGGCCTCGTTGATCGGAATCCGGCGCAAGCGCGTGAAGCTCTCCAGTTCGAGATCGACGAAGCGCTGGATGGCGGTGCGCGACCAGCGGCCGAACTCCGCGCCCAGTTCCTCGATGCGCGTCAGCAGGTGCTCGTGCGCGGCTTCCTTGATCGTGTGAAATTCCTGCGAGGTCGGAAACGGCGCGGCGGCGTTGTCGGAGAATTCGATCGGTTGCGTCATCTCAATGGTCTGCCTTGTTCTTGCCTGCTGCATGGCCCAGGCGCAGCCGCTGCACCGCCTGCGCGATCGGCTCCAGCCATCCGGGGCCCGAGGCGCGCGCTTCGCAGCGGTAGCCGAGGCGCTCGAGCATCGGCGCCAGCGCGCGGACGTAAGGAGCGGCGGGCTGCCGGTCGGCCAGCACCACGCCGCTGTTCATCGCGGCCAGCATCGTCTCGCGGCAATCGGGCAGCGTGCCGGCCAGCGGCAGCTCGAGCCGCTGCGCGATCTGCTCCGCGTCGAGACCGAGCCGCGCCTGATAGCGGGATACCACCAGCCGCATCGACTCGCGGCCCGCCTCGCGACGCCGCAGTTCCTCCAGCAGCTCGGCCGCCGACACGATCGCCGCGACGCTCTGCTCGGCCACCACCAGCACCTCGTCGGCGACCTTGATCAGCTGGGCCATGAAGTCGAGATTGCTGAAGCCGCCCAGGTCGATTACCTGCAGATCGAAATGGCTGCGCAGCGTGCCGAGCAGCGACAGCGCCTCCGAGAACGAGATGTCGCGCAGCTCGGCCAGCGTCTGCGGCAGCGGCAGCACCGCGACGCCACCGGCATGCCGGGTCAGCGCGGTCTGCACGAAGACCTGGTCGAACCGGCGCAGGTTGCGCACGGCCTCGACGAAGTGGAAGCCCGGCGCGACGTTGGTGTACAGAGCGCCGTCCCGCGCCGGCAAGCCGAGGTCGAGCAGCAGCACCTCGCCGTTCTGTCGGCGCCGCGCGGCCAC
>NZ_JCBAJO010000368.1:0-3136 GCF_059772245.1 Cupriavidus sp. R6-3 | reverse complement strand
AGGATGCCCTGCTGACGGGCCGCCGCGGCAGCGGCGCCGATCCGCTGCTGGTGGTCGCGCCGCAGCCGGTGGTGCAGGCCTATCTGGCCGCGCAGCGGACCTTCGAGACGATGGCCGCGCAACTGCAGGCGCGTCGCCGCGACGCGCTGGCGCTGCAGGATGCGGCACAGGCGCTGGTCGCCGAGGCCGCGCAGATCGAGCAGGAGACCGCCAGCATCGTGCTGCGCTTCGAGCAGGTGAACGCGCAGGCCGCGCAGGCCCCGCATGGCGAGGGCGGCGACTACCAGCGCTTCCTGATCCAGAAGTACCACGCGCTGGGCCAGCGCGAGAAGGAGGTCGCGCAGGCGCGCACCGAGATGCAGGCGCGCGCCAACCAGGCCGCCGAAGCGCTGGCGACCGAGGCGCACGCCGCCGCCGCGCGCTACACCGAATCGCTGGCGCCGCTGATGCAGCAGCTGCGCGCCGCCTGGGGCCACGGCGACTCGCCGGAAGTGTTCGACAGCTGGGTGCGCGAAGCGGGCGTCCGGGAAGAGCGGGCCTGACAGCGGATTTTCTCCCCTCTCCCGCAAGCGGCAGAGGGGCAGGGGAGAGGGTAGCGGCAGGTGGTCGGGCCACGGCGCATTGGAACCATCCCCCCTCCGCAATCCTCGTCCCCGAGGAGGAGAGGGAGAACATCCCCGGTCCAGGGTGCCGGCGGCCTCGCAGCGCGTTCGCAGTGCCCACGCCATCACATCATCCCCACGCCTCCCAGGCTTGTCGGACTAACGCCGGTGGCGCCGGCGGGCAACTGCGTTAAGCTTGTCAGCCTGTTCCCGTCCGATCCCATGCCCTACAAGATTCCCGAATCCGTGCTGGTCGTGATCCATACGACCGATCTGCAGGTCCTCTTGCTGGAGCGCGCCGACCGTCCCGGCTTCTGGCAATCCGTCACCGGCAGCCTCGATACCCCCGACGAACCCTTGGCATTGACCGCCGCCCGCGAGGTGGCCGAGGAAACCGGCATCGTCGCGAGCGAGCACCGCCTGCAGGACTGGGGCCACCACATCGAATACGAGATCTATCCCGAATGGCGCCATCGCTACGCGCCCGGGGTCACGCGCAATGTCGAGCACTGGTTCGGCCTGTGCGTCGAGCGGCCGCTGCCGGTCACGCTGTCGCCGCGCGAGCATCTGCAATCGGTCTGGCTGCCGTGGGAGCAGGCGGCCGCGCGCTGCTTCTCGTCGAGCAACGCCGAAGCAGTGCGCCAGCTGGCGTGGCGAGCGGCGGCCGGGGCGACGGCTTGCGGCGCGGGCGCCATGAACGCTGGGGGCGCCGCCGTGGACGCAGCAGGCGCCGGCCAGGCCGGAGGGCCGCGATGAAGCTGCGCGTGGTCACCTACAACATTCACAAGGGGCTGACCGGCTTCGCGCGCCGTCCGCGCATCCAGCATGTCCGTGACGGGCTGCAGACGGTCGACGCCGACATCGTCTTCCTGCAGGAAGTGCAGGACCGCAACGATCGCCTGGTGGCCGCCTCCCTGTTCGATTCCGACTACACGCAGCTGAACTACCTGGCGACCGACGCCTATCCGCATTCGGTCTACGGCCGCAACGCGGTCTACGACCACGGCCACCATGGCAACGCGATCCTGTCGCGCCATCCGATCCTGATGTCGGAGAACCTCGATATCTCGGACCACCGCTTCGAGCAGCGTGGCCTGTTGCATGCGGTCGCCGACGTCCACGGCATCGAGGCGCATCTGATCTGCGTGCATTTCGGCCTGTTCGCGCGCAGCCGCGCGCGCCAGGCCGAGGCGCTGGTCGAACGCGTGCGCAATGTGGTGCCGGCGGACGCGCCGCTGGTGATCGCCGGCGACTTCAACGACTGGAACCACCGGCTCGATGCGCTGATCTGCAACACGCTGGGCGCGCTGGAGGCCTCGCAGGCGCGCGGCTCGCGGCTGCATACCTTTCCGAGCCATATGCCGTGGTGGCAGCTCGACCGGATCTACGTGCGGGGCTTCGAGATCGAGCGCGCCCGTGTGCTGACCGGGCGCGACTGGGCGCAGCGCTCGGACCATGTGCCGCTGGTCGCCGAACTGGCGCGGCCACAGGTGCCCGAGGCCAATCCGCGGCACAGCGACGAGACGGCGGGCGCCGCCGGATAGTCGCCCGGGGGCCGCCGGCCCGGCGGCGAGGCCGCGCCAAGGCGTCCGCTTCCGCTACAGCCCGGCCCGTTCCCGCACGAAGGCCTCGATGGCGTCGATCCGGTTCAGGTCGAGCACCGGCAGCCGGGTCAGCGCGGCCACCTCGCCCGGCGCATCGGTGGCGACGCCGACGATCCCGGGCACATCCGGCCACAGCGGCGCCCGGCCGTGGCCGGGACGATAGACCTCGAGCTTGGGCACGTCGCTGTGCTTGTATCCCTCGACCAGCACCAGGTCGGTATCGGCGGGCAGCACCGCGAGCGCGTCGGCCAGTTCGGGCGGCGGCGCGCCTTCTTCGTATCGGCGCATCAGCGTCAGATGGCGCGCACCGACCAGCACCACATTGGCGCAGCCCGCCTCGCGCATCCGCCACGAATCCTTGCCCGGCGTGTCCGGGTCGAACCCGTGATGGGTATGTTTGACGCCGGCCACGCGTAGCCCGGACGCGACGAAGCGGGGAATCAACTGGTCCAGCAAGGTGGTCTTGCCGCTGCCGGAAGTGCCGGCGATACCGAATACCTTCACGATCGAATCAGTTCCATGCGCAACGCGGTGCGCACCTGAGTGCGCGGGGGCGACGGTGGGGACGATGTCAGCAACAGCGTCGGGACGAAAGCGCGACGATAGCAGAGTCGGCGCGGGCCCGTCCCTCCGGGCCCGAAGTCCCACCCGAGGTCTGGCCCGAAGTCTGGTCCGAAGTCTGGCCCGAAGTCTGGCCCCAAGTCTGGCCCGAGGTCTGGCCCGAAGTCTGGCCCGAGGTCTGGCCCCAAGTCTGGCCCGAAGTCTGGTCCGAAGTCCGGCCCAAGGTCTGGCCCGACTTCGGGCGCCAATGCCCGCCGGGTGGCGTTCCCGCCGCGAGGTGACCGATAATGCCGCCATGCCCTTGTCCGAGAGCCCACCCGAACCCACCCGGTCCTCCAGGATCGCCGCCCATGCGGTGGAAGGCGAGAC
>NZ_JCBAJO010000367.1:0-3149 GCF_059772245.1 Cupriavidus sp. R6-3 | reverse complement strand
GGCGACGGCGACGCGCCGCGCCGCTTCGACAAGCTGTGCATGACGGGCCAGTGAGCATGAGCGCGCCATGAACGGCAGCCCCCGCCTCCCTTCCCTCCGGCCGCGGGCCGGCCACCAGCGCGGCGCGGCCGTGGTCACCGCGCTGCTGATCGTCACGCTGGCCGTGGTGGTGGTGTCCGGCCTGCTTTGGCGCCAGCAGGTGCAGATCCGCTCGGTCGAGAACCAGCGCCTGGTGGCCCAGGCCGCCTGGATCGAACGTGCCGCGGTGGATTGGGCGCGGCTGATCCTGCGCGACGACCTGCGCCGCTCCAACGTCGACCATCTCGGCGAGCCGTGGGCCGTGCCGATCGCCGAGACGCGGCTGTCGGACTTCCTCGGCTCCGCGCTGCGCACCGACCGCGCCGGCGAGACCTCCTTCCTGTCCGGCCGCATCCTCGACGCGCAGGCCCGCTTCAACCTGCGCAATCTGATCACCACCACCGCGGGCGCCAACGGCGGCATCTCGGTGACCATCGACCCGGCCGGGCTCGCGGCCTATCGGCGCCTGCTGCGCGTGCTGGGCCTGAACCAGGGGCTGGCGGAGGCGACCGCGCGCCATCTGCTCCAGGCCGAGCGGGCCGGCGCCGGCCGCGCCGGGCTGCGGCCGCCCGACAGCCTGGCGGACCTGATGGCCATCCCCGGCTACGAGCCCGACATGCTGCCGGTGCTCGAGCCCTTCGTCGACCTGCTGCCGGACCGCACGCCGGTCAACGCCAACACCGCCGACCCGGAAGTGCTGGCCGCGGTCATCGACAAGCTGCCGCTGGACCGCGCCCGCGAACTGGTGCGCCAGCGCGATCGTGCCTATTTCAACAACGTGGGCGACCTGCAGACGCAGTTGCGCGCGATCGCGCCGCAGGCCGATGCCAGCGTCGGCACCGCGCTGGAAACGCGCTCGCACTACTTCCTGATCTACGGCCTGATCCGCCACGAGCGGGCGATCCGGATGCAGGTCTCGCTGGTGCGGCGCGCGGCGGTCCTGGGCAGCGCCCAGGCGACGCAGGTGGTCTGGACGCGCGACCTCGAGCGGATGCCGGAGTTGCGATGAGGGCGATGACGGCAATGAGCGCGATGAGGGCGGCGACCGGGGCGACGACCGGGGCGGCGACCGGGCGACGAGCGGGGCGATGAAGGCGACGAAAGCGATGGCACCGATCGACATCCCTTGCCCGGAACGCCCGCGCCGCCGGCACTGCGGCCCGCCGCACCCTGCCGAAACGGTTGACGCGAATCCGCCACAAAGGCAAGGTATGCTGATGCCTTGGCGGAAAGGCATTTACCGGCACCCGGCTGTGGCACGGCGATCGCCGCCGGCACAGCGGGCACCGCCGACACCGGACCGGCCCGTGCCTTCGCACGAAACCGGACCAGCTTGCAGACGCGCCCCCGGGCCGTCGACGATTCCGCCGTCCATCTTTACTGCCGCGCAGCCCCAAGGAAACCTTGAGCACCACCCTGTTCGTCCGCCTGCCGCATCGCCCCCACGATCAACCGCAGCCCTGGCGCTTCGGGGCGCTGCCGTTCGCGCTGGTGCGCGATGCCGCGGCCGCCCAGGGCTGGCGCGAGCGGACCCCGGCCACCGGCCACCTGTTGCGCGAGGGCTACGCGCCGATCGCCGAGCTGCCGCCGGCCGACCGGCTGGTGCTGATCGTCGCCGCCGCCGACGTGCTGGTGACCGCCGCCGCGGTGCCGCCGCTGGCGCCAAACCGGCTCAAGCTCGCGCTGCCGAACCTGGTCGAGGATTCGCTGGCGGCCGATGCGCAGGCCTGCCATATCGCGGTCGGGCCTGAGGCCCCGCAAGCCGGCGCCGATGCCACCAGCGCCGCAGCCGCCGCGCGCGGTCCGCGCCGCCGCCTGCTGATGGTGACCGAACGCGCCTGGCTGCGCGCGGTGCTCGACGCCTTCGCCGAACACCGCCATCGCCGCCGCCATCTGCTGCCCGCGCAGTTCTGCCTGCCGCTGGCTGATAGCGAGTCCGAGGGCGGTGGCACGGCGGTCCCGGCCAACGCATCCGGTCCGGCCGAGCCCTCGGCTGCGCCCGAAGCCGCCTCCCCGTCCGAGCCGCCCGCCACGCTGGCGCTCGAAGCCGCCTCCAGCGCACTGGCCGCTGCCGCGCCCCTGCTCGAAGGGGAAATGGGCACCGGCGGCACCGGCGCCGGCACCGGCCATGCCGCGCCGTTCTGGCAACTGACCGTGCGCACCGAACGCTATCAGGGCTACGGCCTGCTGCTCAGTGACGACGCACTGGCCGCCTGGCAGGCGCTGGCGCCGGCCGGCATCTGGTACGGCGACCGCGAGGCGGCCGCGCTGCCGACGCTGACCTCGGTACGCCCGCTCGGCTGGCCGGTCTGGATCGAAGGGGCGCAGGCGAGCCTGCGCGAGCCCTCGCTGGATCTGGCGCAGTTCGACTTCGCGCAGGGCCGCGCCGACCGCTGGAACCTGCGCGCCTGGCGTGCACCGCTGGCGCTGGCCGCCGCGCTGCTGGTCGTCCATCTGGTCGCGCTGAACATCCACTGGCTGATGCTGCGCGGCGAACAGGCGCGGCTGCAGCAGGCCCAGACCCAGCTGCTGCGCAGCGCCTTCCCGCGCATGCCGGTGGTGGTCGACCCGCCGCTGCAGATGCGCCGCCAGGTCGAACAGCTGCGCCTGGCCAGCGGCCGCAGCACGCCCGACGATTTCCTGCCGCTGGCCGACCGTTTCGCCCAGGCCGGCCGCCAGTTGCCGCCCGACGCGCTGCTGGCCCTCGAGTACCGCGGCCGCGCACTGCACGCGACGCTCAAGCCGGGCACCGATACCAATGCGCTGCGCCAGGCCGCGCGCCAGGCCGGGCTGTCGATGGAAGAGGACCGCGCGCCGGCCGACACGGGCCGCTCCGGCGGCGGCCCCGCGCCCGCCGGCTCGCGCTGGATCATCAAGCCGGGAGCGCTGTCGTGATGCGCGCCATTTGCTCCCTCCCCGCCATGTCCGCCATCCCAGCCATGCCCGGCCTCCGCGCCATGTCCGGCCTTTTTGCGATGGCCGGCCTTTTTGCCATGGCCGCCCTCCCGGCCATGTCCGCTCACCAGGCAACACCATGAACGACCGCGCGCACGATCGGCCCACGTCCGCCG
>NZ_JCBAJO010000366.1:0-3173 GCF_059772245.1 Cupriavidus sp. R6-3 | reverse complement strand
CCAGCGGCGCATGGCCTGTTCGCGCGCGATCGTGCTCGGGGCGATCTCGTTGGATTCGGCGGCCCGTGCGCGCAGATAACCGCCGGCGCTCAGGCCGGCGTTGGTGCCGACGTTGGTGCCGACGTTGGTGCGGGCGTTTGCGTCGGCGTTTGCGTTGGCTTGAGCAGTGGTCCCGACGTTGGTGCCGGTGTTGGCGTCGGCGCTGGCGTCGGCGCTGGCGTCGGCGCTGGCGTCGGCATTGGTGCCAACGTCGCTGTCGGCATTGGTGCCCGCATTGGTGTCCGCATCGCTGCCGGCGTTCGTGGCGGCGTTGGCACCGGAGCGGGTGCCAGGGTCCATGCCGCCGTTGCGGCCGGCATGCCGCGGCCCGGCCTCGCGCCGGGCGTCTTCAGGGAGTTCGGAGTGATCGGCGTCAGGGGCGGGTGCCATGCAGACACACCCAGCCTTCGTCGCTGCGCCAGACGCTCAGCGGCAGCCACGGCGCATAGGCGGCGGCGACCTCGTCGGCCTGCCGTTCGAGCACGCCCGACAGCACCAGCCGGCCGCCCGGCCGTACCCGCGCGCTCAGCATCGCGGCCATCAGCTTCAGCGGGTTGGACAGGATATTGGCGACCACCAGGTCGTGGGTCGTGGCGCCGGTGGAGGCAGCCAATGCCGCGGCGTCGTCCGGCAGCGCGAAGGTCGCGCTGACACGGTTGCGCTCGGCGTTGTAGCGCGAGGCCTCGACCGCGTTCGGATCGATATCGACGCCGAGCGTGTCGCCGGCGCCGAGCTTCTTGGCGACGATGGCCAGGATGCCCGAGCCGCAGCCGTAGTCGAGCACGCTCTCGCCCGGGATCAGGTTCTGCTCGAGCCACTGCATGCACAGCCGCGTGGTCGGATGGCTGCCGGTGCCGAAGGCCAGGCCCGGATCGAGTTCGAGCACGACGGCGTCGGGTTCCGGGGCATCGTGCCAGGACGGCACCACCCAGATGCGCTCGCCGATGCGGATCGGCTCGAACTGCGACTGCGTCAGCCGCACCCAGTCCTGGTCCTCGACGCTGCGCACCTCGCTGGCCGGCACCGCGCAGCCCAGCGCGTTGGCCGCGGCGGCCAGCACCAGCGCCGGGTCGGTGTCCGCGTCGAACAGCGCCACCAGCCGCGAGTGCTGCCATGCCAGCCGGGTCGGTTCCATGCCCGGCTCGCCAAACAGCGGCTGCTCATCGGGCGTGTCGGCGTCGGCGTCCTCGACCGAGACCGACAGCGCTCCCAGCTCGAACAGCGCGTCGGACCAGGCCTCGGCCTGATCCTGGGCAATCTCGATTACACATTCCTGAAATGCCACGCGCTTTCCCCATGCTGGCCGCCTGCCGTGGTCGGCGGGGCGGCCGTCAAACTGCCTGCTGCAGCCGGCCCGGCCCGGACCGGCCCGAACCGGCTCAGACCTTCTCGCCCTTGGCCACGCTCTTCTGGGCCAGGCGGTGCTCCAGATAATGGATGCTGGTGCCGCCTTCGACGAAGTTGGCGTCGAGCATCAGCTCGCGGTGCAGCGGCACATTGGTCAGGATGCCGTCGACCACCATCTCCGACAGCGCGATCCGCATGCGCGCGATGGCCTGCTCGCGGGTGGCGCCGTAGGTGATCAGCTTGCCGATCATCGAATCGTAGTGCGGCGGCACGAAATAGCCATCATACGCGTGCGAATCGACCCGCACGCCGGGGCCGCCCGGCGCGTGCCAGGCGGTGATGCGGCCCGGCGACGGCGTGAACTTGAACGGATCTTCGGCGTTCACGCGGCATTCGATCGCGTGGCCGCGGAACTGCACGTCCTTCTGGCGATAGCGCAGCTTCTCGCCGAAGGCGATGCGGATCTGCTCCTGCACGATGTCGATGCCGGTGATCATCTCGGTCACCGGATGCTCGACCTGCACGCGCGTGTTCATCTCGATGAAGTAGAACTCGTTGTTTTCGTACAGGAACTCGAACGTGCCGGCGCCGCGGTAGCCGATCTTCTTGCAGGCCTCGGCGCAGCGGTCGCCGATCCGCTCGATCAGGCGGCGCGGAATGTGCGGTGCCGGCGCTTCCTCGATGACCTTCTGGTGGCGGCGCTGCATCGAGCAGTCGCGCTCGCCCAGCCAGATCGCCTGGCGATGCTGGTCGGCCAGCACCTGGATCTCGATATGCCGGGGGTTCTCCAGGAATTTCTCCATGTAGACCTCCGGATTGCCGAACGCGCGGCCCGCCTCCTCGCGCGTCATGTTGACGGCGTTCAGCAGCGCGGCCTCGGTGTGCACCACGCGCATGCCGCGCCCGCCGCCGCCGCCGGCCGCCTTGATGATGACCGGATAGCCGACCCGGCGCGCGGTGGCCAGGATCTCCTTCGGATCCTCGGGCAGCGCACCTTCGGAGCCCGGCACGCACGGCACGCCGGACTTGATCATGGCCTGCTTGGCCGACACCTTGTCGCCCATCAGCCGGATGCATTCCGGGGTCGGGCCGATGAAGACGAAGCCGGACTTTTCCACGCGCTCGGCGAAGTCGGCGTTCTCCGACAGGAAGCCGTAGCCCGGGTGGATCGCCTGTGCGTCGGTGACCTCGGCCGCCGAGATGATGGCGGGCATGTTGAGGTAGGACTGGGGGGAGGGCGCCGGGCCGATGCAGACCGCTTCGTCGGCCAGCTTGACGTACTTGGCCTCCTTGTCGGCTTCGGAATAGACCACCACGGTCTTGATGCCGAGCTCGCGGCAGGCGCGCTGGATGCGAAGGGCGATTTCGCCGCGGTTCGCGATCAGTATTTTTTCGAACATAGTCTCTCTCTGCGCAGCAGAAGGGCGGTCACAGAAGGGCGGTTACGCCGGGGGCCGGCCACGAACGCCGCGTTGCGACCGGCGGCCGGCACCGCGCGCCGCCACGCGAAACGCCCGCATGGTGCGGGCGTGGGGCGCGGCGTGCGGTCCTCGGAATCAGCCGATGACGAACAGCGGCTGGCCGTATTCGACCGCCTGGCCGTTCTCGACCAGGATTTCCTTGATCACGCCGGCCTTGTCGGACTCGATCTCGTTGAGCAGCTTCATCGCCTCGATGATGCAGACGGTCTGGCCTTCCTTGACCGTGTCGCCGACGTTGACGAAAGGCGCCGCGCCGGGCGACGGCGCGCGATAGAAGGTGCCGACCATCGGCGAGGTCACGACGTG
>NZ_JCBAJO010000365.1:0-3183 GCF_059772245.1 Cupriavidus sp. R6-3 | reverse complement strand
CCGTGGTGACGCGCGCCGTCGCCGGCTGCGGCGGCGCATTGCCGTCGACCAAGCCCTTCATGATATGGAAGGCGCAGTTCAGCTTGTCCGGCGTCAACGTGACGATCGCATAGCCGGTGACATTGGTCTCCGCGTACCGCATCCACGGATTGAAATGCTGCAGCGTGCGATTGAGGGTATTGACGACCGCGCCGCTGACCTCCTCGTAGATCAACGCCTTGATCTCGGCAAAGCGCGGGTCGTTGTCGACCACGCTCTTGTACGTGCTCATCAGCGTATTGCTCGACAGCCCTGCCCCGACCAGGTCGACCATCACCGGCGTCGGCGTGGCCGCATCGAAGTCGTCCATCACCACGCCGGCAAAGAAGGCGTGGATATCTCCGGTCAGCGCCACCACATTGCGGACGTTGTTCGTCTTCAGGAAGGCCATCAGGTTCCGACGTTCCGCGTCGTAGCCATCCCACTGGTCCGCGTTCAAGACATAGGTGGCCAGCAGCGAGGCCGGTGGCAGGCGGCTGTCCAGCGTCGGCTTGATATTGGCGTCGAAGGTCGCGCTGTCGATGCCGGCCTGCGTGGACAGCAGTTGCCGCAGATTGGTGTAGGCGACGTTGTTCGGATAGGTCCCGGACGATAGCGCGGCGCGCAGGTCCGCGGTCAACGCCGTTTCCATCTGGTCGCGCAGCGGCGTCAGCGCCGTATTGCTTGCGATCAGCCGCAACACCATCAGCTCCGCGATGGCTTCGGTCAGATCGATCTGCATGCGCAGCAGCGAAACCTGGTTGCCCCACAGCTTCCACGTCGTCGCCGCACCGCCCACACGGTCCTGCCACCACGCGCGCTGCGCATCGCCCAGCATCGATACCTGCGTCAGCGCACCGCCGGCCGCGGCGATCTTGGCGTCCTCTGCCGCCTTCAGCGCATCGCGCCGGATGAAGAAGCGGCTGCCGACATCGCCGCCGGCATTGGCCTCGGAAATCAGATGGTCGGCGCGATACAGCCGCTCGTCCGTCATCAGCAGCGTCGCCAGATTGCCGAACGTGAACGCGCGATAGATCTGGATGTTCTGGAACGAGGGGTTGTTCAGGTCCAGCGTGACATCGGCGGGCAGGTACTCGAACCAGGCCTGGTTGGCGCTGCGCCGTCGCGCGGTCTGCGGCGACTGGTCGTCGTCGGCATCGTAGCTCTGGCGGTCCTGCCAGCAGTCGTCGGAGAACTCGTGGTCGTCCCAGATCGCGATCATCGGGAAGCGCGCATGCAGCGCCTGCAGGCGCGCGTCGCTGCGATAGGCCTTGTACAGATAGCGGTAGTCCTCCAGCGTGGTCGCGTAGCGGAAGCCGCTCGGCAGCGTCGTGCCGTCGGGCAGCGACAGCGGCGTATGGCGGCTTTCGACCAGATTGACCGGCGCGCCGTCGGCCACGGCCTCGTAGATGTAGTCGCCTGTGTGCACGATGAAATCGAGGTCCTGCTGGGCAAGCTCCTCCATGCCGGCCCAGTGGTTGATGCTCCAGTCCTGACAGCTGACGAAGGCGAACTTCAGCTGCGACAGCGGCGTGCCGGCCGCGGACGCGGTGCGGGTGCGCCCGACCGGGCTGAAGCGGCTGCCCACGCGGAAACGGTAGTAGTAGGTGGTGGCGGCGCTCAGGCCGGTGACCTTGGTGCGCAGCGTGTAGTCCCACTCGGGCAAGGCGCGCAGAAGGTCATTGACGACCAGCGTGGAAAAGTCCTCCTGGGTCGACACCTGCAGGCGCACATTGACGTGGCGCCTGCCGTTGTCGCCTTCGACGCGTGTCCACAACACGACGCTGTCGGGACGAGGATCGCCGGAGGCGACCCCGTGGCGGAAGTCGAACAGGTCGGGTTCGGGCGGATCGGGATTGTCATCGCCACCGCCGCAGCCGGCCAACCCTGTGGTGGCGACCGAGACGGTGATGAAGCTTCCCCATTTCAAGAACTGGCGGCGATCCATGTTGTTCTCCTTGTCAGGACAGGGACAGGTGAGGGGACACAGGCAGCATAGGAAATCGATCCGCCGATCGCGAGGGGGTGACCCCCGATGCGGATGCGATGCCGCGACGCACAGGTCCGCACCATTGGGGTACTGCCGGCAATTGCCGCTATCCGCCCGTGTTCGGCAGCGATTTGCCGCACAGGGGCGAATTCGTATAAGGTGCGCCTCATGGATGAACAGAAACGCAACCCGAACCGCAATGCGAATCGCAATGTGAATCACCACGCGAATCACCACGCGAACCGCAGCTTGTTCCGGCAGGTCCTGATGCACCTGCCCTGCAAGACCATCGGCGCCGCCGCCGTGCTGACGGCAGCCGGCTTTCTCAGCTACTGGACCTACCTCGGCATCAATCAGGGCCGCCTGCTGTTCGACGCGAGGCGGCGCCCGCCGCGCGAACTGCCGGAAGGCATCACCGCCTATTCGCACACCATCCCCGGCGGGATGCTGCGCGGCTACGTGTATCGCGGCGATGCGCACTGCGCCGTCACCGATCTGTTGTTCTATTTGCCAGGTCGCGGGGAAGACGTGCTCGAGACCATGCAATTTCTACATTGGCTGCCGCCCGAAGTCGGCTTCGCCACGTTCGACTATCGGGGCCTCGGCCATTCCGACGGGAGCCCGTCGGAGGCGGCGGCCGTCGCCGATGCCAGCCAGTTCCTGCTGCATCTGCGGCGCGTGCTGCCGGGCACGCGGGTCCACGTGGTCGGCCGCAGCCTGGGCACGGGGGTCGCGATCCAGCTGGCCGATCTGCAGGACTTCGAGAGCCTGCAATTGATCACGCCCTACGATTCGCTGCTGGAACTGGTGCGCAAGCGGTTTCCGCTGGTGCCGCTGCGCCAGCTGATGCGTCATCACTTCGATTCGATCTCGCACTGCAAGAAGGTGGTGCAGCGGACCAAGGTGCTGCTCGCCGAGGTCGACGACGTCGTCCCGCATGCATGCTCCGAGCGCCTGATGGCGGCGTGGCCGGGGCCGGTGGCGGTGGAGACCATTCCCGGCAGCAATCATTCGGACATCATCGCGCACCAGAGCACGTGGCAGGCACTGAGCGACTTCGCGCTGCTGTTCGCGCGCCGGCCGGACCTGGACGCGCATGGCAATCGTCTTGACGAGACGCCCACGCCGGCCCCGGCACCGGACGAGCGCGTCGCTGCCAACGATACGGGCGGCGG
>NZ_JCBAJO010000364.1:0-3227 GCF_059772245.1 Cupriavidus sp. R6-3 | reverse complement strand
ACCGGCGCGCCGCGCTGGCCGGCATCGCGGTGCCGGTGCTGGCCTTGGCCGGCGAGCACGACGCCAATGCCGCGCCGGCCGTGATGGAACGGATGGCGGCGCGCATTCCCGGCGCCGAGTACCGCTGCCTGCCGGGCGTCGGCCATCTGGCCTGCATGGAGCGGCCGGCGCGCTTCAACGAGGCCGTGCTCGATTTCCTGGCGCGGCATTTCCCGGTCCGCTGACGTCGACCGGGACATCGCCGGCACGCACCATCGCACCGAACGTACCGACGTACCGACGTACCGACGCACCAACGCACGAACACACGAACACACGAACACACGAACACACGAACACACGAACGCACGAACGCACGAACGCACGAACGCACGAACGCACGAACGCACGAACGCACGAACGCACGAACGCACGAACGCACGAACGCACGAACGCACGAACACACGAACGCACGAACGCGCCCGACGCACAACAAGCTGACCACGAGAGACACCATCATGCCCCTGGACTTCGTTCCCGCTGTCGGCGAGGCCGATTTCACCGACGATCAGGTCCGCCTGCTGACGCTGGCCAACCGGCTCGGCCGCGAACGCTTCGCGCCGCGCGCGGCGCAATGGGACCGCGAGGCGAGCTTCCCGTTCGCCAACTATGACGACCTGCGCGAGGCCGGCCTGCTGGCGCTGTGCGTGCCGCGCGCGTTCGGCGGCGAGGGCGCGGACTTCGCGACCTACTGCATGATCGGCGCGGAGATCGGCCGCTTCTGCGGCGCCACCGCGCTGACCTACAACATGCATATCTGCTCGACCATGTGGACGGGCATGCTGGCCGATGGCATCGCGATGACCGACGAACAGCGCGCCGAACACGCGGTCCGCCGCGAGCTGCATTTCTCGCGCGTGGTCAAGGACGGCGCGGTCTACGCGCAACCCTTCTCGGAAGGCTCGGCGGCCGCGGCCGGCAAGGCGCCGTTCGGCACCACCGCGCGCAAGGTCGAGGGCGGCTGGCTGTTGAACGGCCGCAAGATCTTCGCCTCGCTGTCAGGCGCGGCCGACTACTACGGCATCCTGTGCACCGAGGACCGCGGCGACCATCATCCCGACATGCGCGACACGCTCTATATCGCGGTGCCGGGCAAGGCCGAGGGACTGACCGTGACCGGCGACTGGGATCCGATGGGCATGCGCGGCACGGTCTCGCGCACGCTGCTGCTCAAGGACGTGTTCGTGCCCGACGACGAGCAGCTGATGCCGCGCGGCGTCTACTACAAGGCCGCGCAGACCTGGCCGGCGATGTTCTTCACGCTGTCGCCAACGTACCTGGGCGTGGCGCAGGCCGCCTACGACTTCACCGTGCAGTACCTGCGCGGCGAGGTGCCGGGCCAGCCGCCGGTCAAGCGCCGCATGTATCCGACCAAGCAGATCGCGGTGGCGCAGATGCGCATCCAGCTCGAGTCGATGCGCTCCCTGTTCTGGCGCGTCATTCACGAGGCGCGGCCCAATCCGTCGAAGGACCAGCGCATGCGTCTCTATGCGGCGCACTACGCGGTGATGGAGGGCGCCAACGATATCGCGCGGCTGGCGATCCGGACCTGCGGCGGCCAGTCGATGCTGAAGGACCTGCCGCTCGAACGGCTCTATCGCGATTCGCGCTGCGGCGCGCTGATGTTGCCGTGGACCGCCGAGCTGATCCTCGACCGCATGGGCCGCGAGACGCTGTACGAACCGGGCGAGCGCGACGAATGAGCGGCGCCTGCGGAGGGCGGCCGCATCTGGATGCGGCCAGCGTCGGCGCGCTGCTGCGGCCGCTGCACACGCTGGCCGACACGCAGCCGCAACGGCCGGCGCTGCATTTTCGCGGCCGCACGATCGGCTATGCCAAGCTGTGGAGCCGCATCGAGCGCGTCGCCGCGCACCTGCTGGCAGACTGGGGCGTCGCGCGCGGCGACCGCGTGGCGACGCTGTGCCTGAACCACGATCTGCAGCTGGCGCTGCTGTTCGCCTGCGCGCGGCTGGGCGCGATCTTCGTGCCGCTGAACTACCGGCTGGCGGTGCCCGAACTCGCCGCGATCGCCGCGCATGCCGGCGTGCGGGCGATCTTTCATGACGATGCGCATGCCGATGTCGCGGCCGCGGTCGCGCGCGCCAGCGAAGGGGCGGTCGCAGATGAGGGCGCTGGTGCAATTGCGGGCGAAGTGGCCGGTCAAGTCGCCGGTCAAGTTGCCGGTGAAGTCGCCAGTGCCGTGGTGAGGGCAGTTGCGGATGAAGCCGGCGCGGCTGGCCGGCGCAGTGCCGTGCGCCACGCCCATATCGACCGCCTGATCGACAGCCCGGCGCCGCCGGAGCCCATCGACGCGCCGATCGGCCCGATGCCCGACGACACGCCGCTGCTGCTGGTCTACACCTCCGGCACCACCGGCCAGCCCAAGGGCGCGCTGCATACGCAGGCCGCACTGCTGGCCAATGCGCGCGCCAGCTGGTGGGCCCACGAGATGCGCGATACCGACCATGTCCTGTCGACGTTGCCGATGTTCCATGTCGGCGGGCTATGCATCCAGACCGTGCCGGCGCTGCTGCTCGGCGCGCAGGTGACGCTGCACGAGCGCTTCACGCCCGACGCCTGGCTCGAGGCGCTCGCGCAGGCGCGTCCGACGCTGTCGCTGATGGTGCCGGCCACGCTGCGCGCGGTGCTCGAACATCCCGGCTGGGCTGATGCCGATCTGGGCGTGCTGCGCGGCGTGATGGCCGGCTCGTCGACGATTCCCCGCGCCTATATCGACGCCTTCCATGCGCGCGGGGTGCCGCTGGGGCAGGTCTACGGTGCCACCGAGACCGGCCCCGTCTCGATCGTGCTGCGCCTGCACGAGGCGATGGCGCGGCCCGGTTATGCCGGCTGGCCGCAGCCCGAGGCGCAGGTACGGCTGCTCGGCCGCGATGGCAAGGAGGTGGCCGACGGCGAGGTCGGCGAGATCTGCATCCGCGCCAGCAATCTGATGCAGGGCTACTGGCGCGAGCCTTTCCATCCCGGCTTCGTCGACGGCTGGTTCCGTTCGGGCGATCTCGCCCATCGCGACGCCGACGGCTGCATCGAGGTGGTAGGCCGCAGCAAGGACATGATCATCTCCGGCGGCGAGAACATCTATCCGGCCGAGATCGAGAACGCGCTGGTCGCGCTGCCCGGCGTGGCCGAATGCGCGGTGGTGGGTTTGCCCGACCCGCGCTGGGGCGAGG
>NZ_JCBAJO010000363.1:0-3232 GCF_059772245.1 Cupriavidus sp. R6-3 | reverse complement strand
TCAGCGGGGTCAGCCCGCGGGTGCGCAGATGCGTGCGGGCCTGCTTCGGGCTGTCGGCCTCGATCACGCCGCGGTCGGTCTTGCCGGCGGCGTCGACGGCTTCGTAGCGATAGGCTGGCATGGCTCAGGTCACGGGGCTCGGTGGCGCGGAGTCCGGCACGGAACTCGACGGCACGTGGATCGAGGGCACGGAGGTCGAAGGCACGGAGGTCGAAGGCAGGGGGGTCGAAGCCACGGGGGTCGACGGCACGGAACCCGGCACGGGGCGCGATCGCAAGCGTTCCATCCCGGCTTCAATCGCGCGTCACGCGCAGCACCTCTTCCAGCGAGGTCGCGCCGCTGTCGATCCAGCGCTGCGCATCGCCGCGCATCGTGTGCATGCCGTTGGCGAGGGCGGTCTGCTTGATTTCCGATTCGGGCGTCTGGCGATGGATCATCGTGCGGATGCGGTCGTCGACCACCAGCAGCTCGTAGACGCCCATCCGCCCCTGGTAGCCCGACTGCCCGCACTTGTCGCAGCCGACCGGGTGCCACAGCTTCTGCAGCGGCTTGCCCTCGGCCAGCAGCGTGTCCGCCTCGGCGGGCGTCACCGCGATGGTTTCCTCGCGCTTGCAGTGCGGACACAGCCGCCGTACCAGCCGCTGCGCCAGCACGCCCAGCAGCGACGACGACAGCAGGAAGGGCTCGATCCCCATATCGACCAGGCGGGTCACGGCCGAGGCGGAGTCGTTGGTGTGCAGCGTCGCCAGCACCAGGTGGCCGGTCAGCGAGGCCTGCACCGCGATCTGCGCGGTCTCCAGGTCGCGGATCTCTCCGATCATCACCACGTCCGGATCCTGCCGCAGGATCGCGCGCAGCGCCTTGGCGAAGGTCATGTCGATGCGCGCGTTGACCTGGGTCTGGCCGATGCCGTCGAGGTCGTACTCGATCGGGTCCTCGACCGTCATGATGTTGGTGGTGCGCGCATCGAGCCGCGACAGCGCCGCGTACAGCGTGGTGGTCTTGCCCGAGCCCGTCGGGCCGGTCACCAGCACGATGCCGTGCGGCTGGCGGATCAGGTCGTCGAAGGCGGTCAGCGTGCCGGGCGCCATGCCCAGCTTGGCCAGGTCGAGCCGGCCGGCCTCCTTGTCCAGCAGACGCAGCACCGCGCGCTCGCCATGGCCGGTCGGCAGCGTCGACACCCGCACGTCCACCGGCCGGCCGCCGACCCGCAGCGTGATGCGGCCATCCTGCGGCAGCCGCTTCTCGGCGATATCGAGCTGCGCCATGATCTTGATGCGCGAGATCAGCGCGCCATGCAGCGCCTTCTTTGGCCGCACCACGTCGCGCAGCGTGCCGTCGACGCGAAAGCGCACCACCGAGGCCGATTCGAACGGCTCGATGTGGATATCCGAGGCGCCTTCGCGCGCGGCCTGCGTCAGCAGCGCGTTGATCATGCGGATGATCGGCGCGTCGTCTTCCGATTCGAGCAGGTCCTCGACCGCGGGGATGTCCTGCATCAGCCGCGACAGATCGACCTCGCCCTCGACTTCGCCGACCACCTGCGCGGCGGTGCCGTCCTGGCGGTTGTAGGCGTCGGACATCGCGTGTTCCAGCGCCTGCGGATCAAGCACGCGCAGATGCAGCGGTCCGTGCACGCGCGCCAGCTCGGCCAGCGCCGCCGGCGAGGTCGAACGGCTGACCCAGACCTCGAGCCCGTCGGCGCGCTGATGCGCGACCAGCAGCTTTGCCTCGCGCGCGAAGCCGTAGGGCACCAGGCGCGCGGCGATCGGCGAGGACAGCGGCGTTTCGGCAACGGCAGCGGCAACTGCAGCGCCACCGGCACCGGCACCGGCACCGGCAAGCGTGCCCCCGACCGTGCCGGCCGGGGTATCGCCGAGGATATCGCCCGAAGTCGCGCCGGAAGTTGCGCCGGAAGCCATGCCGGAAGCCATGCCGGAAGCTGCGCCGGGAACGGAGGAGGGCAGTGTCGCCATCGTGGTTTGCCTCTGTGGTCGAGTCCGCCGCTCAGGCGCCCTCGCCCTGGTTGGGCGCGCGCGAGGTCGGGCCCGGCGGCGGCAGCGTCTGCTCGAGCGGCAGCGGACCGGGCACCGGGCCGTTGTTGCGCGGGTCGACGAACGGCGCGGTGGGCGCCTCGGCCGGCGGCAGCACCGGCGTCTGCGTGTCGCGCATCATCATGTTCGGCGAGACGAAGCCCTGCTGCTCGCCGCGGATATAGCCATAGCGGTCCTGCGTGATGCGGTCGGTCGCGCCGGAGGTGCGCATCACGTAGGGGCGCAGGAAGACCAGCAGGTTGGTCTTCGCGCGCGACTTGTTCTCGTAGCGGAACAGCCCGCCGATCCACGGCAGGTCGCCCAGGCCCGGCACCTTCTGCACGCCGTCGCCGTAGTTGTCCTCGATCAGGCCGCCCAGCACGATGATCTGCCCGTCATTGACCAGCACATTGGTCTCGATCGAACGCACATTGGTGGTCGGACCCTGGATCAGGTTGGTCGTGCCGGGCACCACCGACGACGACTCCTGGTAGATCTGCAGCTTGACCAGCCCACCGTCGGTGATCTGCGGCTTGACCCGCAGCGTGATGCCGACATCCTTGCGGTCGAACGTGTTGAACGGCGTGCCGCCGCCGACCGCGTTGTTCTGCGCGTACGAGCCGGTCGTGATCGGAATGTTCTGGCCGATCAGGATCTTGGCTTCCTCGTTCTCCAGCGTGATCAGGTTCGGCGTCGACAGCAGGTTGACGCTGCCCTGGCTGCCCAGCGCGCGCAGCAATGCGCCCAGGCCGAGCGCGCGGTTGACCACGCCCAGGTTCAGGCCGCCGATGTCGGGCACCAGTTGGGCCGCCCGTTCGATCCCCGCCGCGCCGTTCTGCGAGATGTCGTAGACCGCGCCGCTCAGGTTGATGATGTTGCTGCCGCCGGTGCCGAAATTGGTGCCGGCGAAGAAGTTGTTGTTGCCGCCCGAGGAGCTCAGGATGCCTTGCCACTGGATGCCGAGCTCGGCCGCCTGGGTCGAGGTCACCTCGACGATCATCGATTCGATGTAGACCTGCGCGCGGCGCGCGTCGAGGTCGTCGATCACCGCGCGCAGGCTGCGGTAGACCGCCTCGCTGGCGGTGATGATCAGCGAGTTGGTCGACGGATCGGCCTGGATGATGCCGCCGGTGGTCGGAATCTGGTTCGGCGCGAACGAGGCCGAGAAGGCCGAGCCGGTCCCGCCGGTGCCGCCGCCG
>NZ_JCBAJO010000362.1:0-3253 GCF_059772245.1 Cupriavidus sp. R6-3 | reverse complement strand
GGCCGCTTCAGCAGCGGCGCCAGATACTTGCCGGTAAAGCTCGCCTTGCTGGCGGCGATGTCCTCCGGCGTGCCCCGCGCGATGATCTGCCCGCCCCCGGCGCCGCCCTCGGGGCCGAGGTCCAGCACCCAGTCCGCGGTCTTGATCACATCGAGGTTGTGTTCGATGATGACCACGGTATTGCCCTGGTCGCGCAGCTTGTGGATGACCTTGAGCAGCAGCGCGATATCGTGGAAGTGCAGGCCGGTGGTGGGCTCGTCGAGGATGTACAGCGTGCGGCCGGTATCGCGCTTGGACAGCTCCAGCGACAGCTTGACGCGCTGCGCCTCGCCCCCCGACAGCGTGGTCGCCGCCTGCCCCAGGCGGATATAGCCCAGCCCCACGTCGAGCAGCGTCTGCAGCTTGCGCCGGACCACCGGCACCGCGCTGAAGAACTCGTAGGCCTGCTCGACCGTCAGCTCCAGCACCTCCGAGATGTTCTTGCCCTTGTACAGCACCTCCAGCGTCTCGCGGTTGTAGCGCTTGCCGTGGCAGACGTCGCAGGGCACGTAGACATCGGGCAGGAAGTGCATCTCGACCTTGAGCACGCCGTCGCCCTGGCAGGCCTCGCAGCGCCCGCCCTTGACGTTGAACGAGAAGCGGCCCGGATCGTAGCCGCGCTCCTTGGCCGACGGCACGCCGGCGAACAGCTCGCGGATCGGCGTGAACAGCCCCGTATAGGTGGCCGGATTCGAGCGCGGCGTGCGGCCGATCGGGCTCTGGTCGACGTTGATGACCTTGTCGAAGTGCTCCAGCCCGTCGATGCGGTCGTGCGGCGCCGGCTCCGGCGTCGAGCCGTACAGATGGCGGGCCACCGCCGGATACAGCGTGTCGTTGATCAGCGTCGACTTGCCCGAGCCCGACACGCCCGTCACGCAGGTCAGCAGGCCGACCGGAATCTCGGCATTGACCTGCTTCAGGTTGTTGCCGCTGGCGTTCAGGATGCGCAGCATCCGTTCCGGGTCCGGCGGCGTGCGCGTGGCCGGCACCTCGATGCTGAGCTCGCCCGACAGGTACTGCCCGGTCAGCGAGGCCGGCGAGGCCTCGATCTGCGGCGGCGTGCCCTCGGCGACGATCTGCCCGCCATGCACGCCCGCGCCCGGGCCGATGTCGACCACATAGTCGCTGGCGCGGATCATGTCCTCGTCGTGCTCGACCACCAGCACCGAATTGCCGATGTCGCGCAGATGCTTGAGCGTGCCGATCAGCCGGTCGTTGTCGCGCTGGTGCAGCCCGATCGACGGTTCGTCCAGCACATACATCACGCCGGTCAGGCCCGAGCCGATCTGCGAGGCCAGCCGGATGCGCTGGGCCTCGCCGCCCGACAGCGTGTCGGCGCTGCGCTCCAGCGACAGATAGTCGAGCCCGACGTTGTTCAGGAAGTTCAGCCGCGCCGAGATCTCGCGCACGATCTTGTCGGCGATCTCGCGCTTGGCGCCCTGCAGCTGCAGCGTCAGGAACCAGGTCAGCGCGTCGCGCAGCGGCCAGCCGCTGATCTCGTAGATCGCGCGCGCCTGTTCGCCGTCGCCGACCTTGACGTGGCGCGCCTCGGTGCGCAGCCGCGTGCCATGGCAGGCGGGGCAGGGCTGGTTGTTCTGGTACTTGGCCAGCTCCTCGCGCACCGCCACGGAATCGGTCTCGCGATAGCGGCGCTCCAGATTGGGGATGATCCCCTCGAACACATGCGAGCGCGTCGTGGTGCGGCCGCGTTCGTTCATGTAGGTAAACGGGATCTCGGTCTCGCCCGAGCCATGCAGCACCACCTGCTGCACCTCGGCCGGCAGGTCCTCGAAGGCGGTGTCCAGGTCGAAGTCGTAGAACGCCGCCAGGCTCTGCAGCATCTGAAAATAGAACTGGTTGCGGCGGTCCCAGCCCTTGATCGCGCCCGAGGCCAGCGACAGGTTCGGGAAGGCCACCACCCGCTTCGGATCGAAGAAGGTGATCTGGCCCAGGCCGTCGCAGCTCGGGCAGGCGCCCATCGGGTTGTTGAACGAGAACAGCCGCGGCTCGAGCTCGGGCAGCGAGTACGAGCAGATCGGGCAGGCGAACTTCGAGCTGAACAGATGCTCGGCGCCGCTGTCCAGCTCGAGCGCGATGGCGCGGCCGTCCGCCAGCCGCAGCGCGGTCTCGAACGATTCGGCCAGGCGCTGCTTGATGTCGGCGCGCACCTTGACGCGGTCGACCACCACTTCGATGCTGTGCTTCTCGGTCTTCTTCAGCCTGGGCAGCGCATCGACCTCGTAGACCTTGGCCTGCGCCTCGTGCGCGGCCCCGCCGCCCGAACGGATGCGAAAGCGCACGAAGCCCTGCGCCTGCATCGTCTCGAACAGGTCGGTGTGCTCGCCCTTGCGGTCGGCCACCACCGGCGCCAGGATCATCAGCTTGGTGTCCTCCGGCAGCGCCAGCACCGCGTCGACCATCTGCGACACGCTCTGGGCCTGCAGCGGCAGGTCGTGGTTGGGGCAATACGGCGTGCCGGCGCGCGCGTACAGCAGACGCAGGTAGTCGTGGATCTCGGTGACGGTGCCGACCGTCGAGCGCGGGTTGTGGCTGGTGGCCTTCTGCTCGATCGAGATCGCCGGCGACAGGCCTTCGATCAGATCGACGTCCGGCTTCTCCATCAGCTGCAGGAACTGGCGCGCATAGGCCGACAGCGACTCGACGTAGCGGCGCTGGCCTTCGGCATAGAGCGTGTCGAAGGCGAGCGAGGACTTGCCCGAGCCAGACAGGCCGGTGATCACGATCAGCTTGTTGCGCGGCAGATCGAGATTGATGTTCTTGAGATTGTGGGTGCGGGCCCCACGGATTCTGATTTCTTCCATATACCGTTTGTCTTCGCCAGGCGGGGCCGCCAGTCGGGGTCGACAGGCCGGTCTCACGGAGCGCCCGCGCCATGGCTGGCGGCGGGCGTACGCTCAAAGCAGGAAGCAGGCCGGGGCCTCGGCGCGGGCCGGCGGGGAAGGGTGCTGGCGGCCGTCTTGGCGCGGCTTCGGCCGCGGCTTTTGCCTTTGCCTGCCGGCCTCTGCGGCGATCTGCCGCTGCCTCGGCCGCTGCCTGCCGCAACCTGTCCACCGCTGGCCGCCACGTCCGTGCCGCTGGCCGATTTTCCTCGCCAGCCCGGGCCACTTCCCGCCGATCCGGCGTCTGGCGCCGGGAGCAAACCTGCTAATATACCGAACTTCGGTTTCCGGGGTTGCCCCTGCCTCTGCCCCCT
>NZ_JCBAJO010000361.1:0-3310 GCF_059772245.1 Cupriavidus sp. R6-3 | reverse complement strand
CGTCGCCACCTCGCCGGTCGGATCGCGCGGCAGCAGCGGCTTGATCATCAGCCCGGCCGACGAGCCCAGCAGGTCGATAGTGTCGCCGATGGCGGCGCGCAGGCCCGCCTCGGTGAAGCGCTCGGGCGTGACGGCGGGGCTCAGCAGATAGCGGTGCGCGTACAGATAGCGCTGGTCGCGCTCGCGGTTGACCGGCTCGCCGTTGTCGATCGCGGCAAAGCGCGGATCGCCGCGCAGCTTGCCGGCCAATGCCTTGGACAGCGCCGCGCGCCGGGCGCTGTCCTGCGCGGCGTCCTGGGTATTGTCATGCGTGCCGTCCGGTGTCCGGTCATGCCTGCCGCCGCCTTCGATGCCGATCAGCAGCAGCCGCGACACCAGCCCATCGCGCAGCTGATCGACCAGCAACTGCTGTTCGGCGCTGGGCGCGCGCGGCAGGAAGGCCGACAGGTCGGCGGTGAACGTGGTGCGCGCCGCGATGGCCGCGCAGGCCAGCACGAAGGCCAGCCAGATCGCGACCGCCAGCCGTGCCGGCAGCGTCCTTCGGTGCAGGCGTTGGCCGGCCGCGCTCATTGGCCGCCGGTCGGCACGATGGTCATCACCGAGCGATCGCCGTCGGCCTGGCGGATCTCGACGCGCTCGAGCCGCTCGCCGGCGCCGTCGATGCGGATGGCGGCAATCGCCGCGGCCATGCGGCTGTCGGACGGCGTCAGCGTCAGCGTCCAACGCTTGGCGGTGCCTTCCAGCGCGAGCCGGTAGTACTGCTCCAGCGCCTGCCGGTTGCCGGCCAGCGTGCCGCGCAGGCTCTCGATAAAGCCCGCGAGTTCGGGATGGTTGCCGAGCGGAATGGTGGTCCTGCGGCCCGCCCGCTCGACCGTCAGCATGTCGCCCTGCACCAGCAGCGTCTCGGGCTTGGGCGCCAGCGTGCGCTTCTCGAGGCGGTCCGGCGCGACGAAGCGCAGCTCGCCGCTCGATTCCAGCGGCCGTTCCAGCATCGCCATGTACTTCTTCTCGACGAAGCGCGCGCTGCCGGCCGGCTGCCGCGCCAGCGTCGCCATCAGCCGGTCCACGCTCCAGGCCGCGTCGGCCCGGGCCGGAGGCGACTTCGTGGAAACCGCGCTGGATGCCGCCGTAGTTGCCGTTGTAGGAGCCGTTGTAGAAGCCGTCGTAGGAGCCGCCGCCGCGGCGCCGGCGAGCGGCAACTGGCAGGCCAGCGCCAGGCAGCACGCCGCGCCGAAACGAAGGCCAAGAGCGGGGGCAAAAGCGAGGGAAGGAGCGAAGGCAGGCAAGCGAAGGCCCTCGAAGATGCAGGTCATCGACATCATGCGTCCGCAGGCGCCCGCGTGGGCGCCTGCCAGAAATCGTAGAAGTTGAACCAGTTGTACGGCGCCGCGCGGCAATGCCGCTCGAGCAGCGCGACGTAGCGGCGCAGCGCGGCGTCGATGGCGGCCTCGCGCTCGGCGGCCGGCGTCGCCGAGAAGTCGGCGATCGTGTCGAAGTGGATGTCGTAGCGGTTGCCGCCGCGATACAGGCCCGTCATGAACAGCACCGGCCGGCGCAGCATCGCCGCCATCCGCAGCGGCCCGGTGGCGAAGGGCGCCGGCGCGCCGAGGAATTCGCACTGCCGCGGCGGATCGGTGGCGAGCCGGGCCAGCGTGCGGTCGGCCAGCAGGCCGAGCAGGTAGCCGCGCTCCAGGTAGTCGCGTGCCTGCAGCATCGCGTCGAGCCGGCCCAGCGGGATCACGTCCTGCCGCACCGCGGGATTGATCGCCGCCAGCACGTCGTTGAGGCGGCTGGCATTGTCCTGGTACATCATCACCGCCAGCCGCAGCGCCGGATAGCGCAGGCCGACCGCGCGCACCGCCTCGAAGCTGCCCAGATGGGCGCCGAACAGGAAGGCACCGTCGCCGCGCGCGATCGCCTGCTGGATGACCGGCTCGCCATGGACGCGGATATCGAACAGGTCCAGCCGGCCGTTCAGCAGATAGACGCGGTCATGGATCGTCGACGCGAAGGCGAAGCCCTGCCGCATCACGTCGGCAAGACCCGCCGGACGACCGAGCGCGCGCGACAGGAACTGGCGCGAGGTGCGGCGCGCGCCCGGCGAGATCAGCAGATAGATCGCCACCACCGGCCACAGCAGCGTGCGGCTCGCGCGCCGGCCCAGGCGCAGCGACAGCCAGCGCATCACGCGCAGCAGCCGCAGATGGCTGCGCTCGGGCTGGCTGCTCCAGTCGTCGGCCGGCGCCGCGTGGCTCTTGTCCGGTGCCGTCATACCGCCGCGTCGGTCGGGCCGGCGTGGCCCGGCAGCGTCAGCACGCCGCTGGCGACGGTGCGGCCGGGGCCTTCCAGCTCGAAGCGGACCGTGTGGTCGGCACTGTGGTCGGCGCTGTCGTTCGCTTTGTCGTCGGCTTGGTTGCCGGCTTGATGGTCGGCTTGATGGTCGGCCCGGTCCTGACCCGGGTCCTGGCTCACGCTGGCATAGCGCACCGTGACCGGCTCGTTCGGCACCACCGTCGCCAGGAATTTGACCGAGGCGAGGCGTGCAGGGTGCGGCGGGCGGCCGAGCGCCGCGGCGATGCGCAGCACCGCATGGTCGAGCAACACGACGCCCGGCACGATCGGGCGGCCGGGAAAGTGTCCCGGCAGCGCCGGATGGCCGGCCTCGATGGTGAAGACCCCCGCGCTGTTCATGCCGGTCCCAGCACGGTGGTGGGCGCACGATCGTCGTGGCGAGCGGCCTGGCCGCTCTGCAGCCGCGCCACCAGCGGCTCGAGCAGGTCGCGCGGCAGCTTGCCGGTGGCGTTGCGCGGCAGGCTGTCGACGAAGAACACGCGCCGCGGCAGGAACACCGGATCGATGCGCGCGCGCAGCGCATGCACGATGTCGGCGGCGCTCACGCCCGGCGCGACCACCAGCGCGGTCAGGCGCGCCTCCTTGCCCAGCCCGCCCGCGGGCTCGCCGCGCGGCATGTGGAAGACGCCGTCGATCACGCCCGGGATCGCGTTCAGATGATGGTTCAGATAGGCCAGCGAGGTGCGCTTGCCGGCGATCTTGATCAGGTCCGCCTTGCGGCCATGCAGCAGGAAGCGATGGGCGTCGAGCAATTCGATCGCGTCGTTCAGCGCCACCGGCTGGGGCAGATGGGCGCCGCTGGCGAGCCAGACGGGGCCGTCGTCGCTGTCTTGGCCCTCGTTGCCTTCGTCGCCCGTCGGAACGGTCGCGGTTTCGGCATCGTGCGTCCGCTTGAGCCGCAGCGCCACGCCGGGCAGCAGTTGCCACGCGGCATCGTGCGCGGTGCGGCGCGTGGCGA
>NZ_JCBAJO010000360.1:0-3332 GCF_059772245.1 Cupriavidus sp. R6-3 | reverse complement strand
GCGCGACCACGCGTGTTCGCCCAGGTAGGTGCGATAGACCTCGAGCGGTTCCAGCAGCGCGGCCAGCGCGCGGCGCCAGCTCGCCAGCGTCAGGTCGCGCGTGGCCGGCTCGGCGCGCGCGCAGGCATGCAGGCGGCGGCAGGCGCCTTCGAATTCGGTGACGAGAAAGCGCGACAGCAGATGGCGGCGCGCCTGCCGCACCTGTTCGCCATACGCCTGGCTGTCGCCGCTGACCTGCTGCCACAGCGTCGTCAGCGCCGTTTCGCCGGCGCCGTCGTGCAGCACCGCGCCGACCTCGTCCATGAAGTCGTAGCCGGTGGTGCCATCGATCTGCCATTCGGTGCGCAGCGTTTCGCTCTCGGCCAGGATCTTCTCGATCACGATCCACGGGCGCGCGTTGCGCGCCGCCATCGCGGCGTTCAGTTGCGCGCGCAGCTGCTGGCAATAGCCGCCGGGGTCGGCCAGGCCATCGACATGATCGACGCGCACGCCGTCGATCAGGCCGTCCCTCGCCAGCCGCAGCACCAGCGCATGCACGTCGTCGAACACCGGCGGCTGCTCGACGCGCACCGCGACCAGCTCGCTGACCTCGAAGAAGCGCCGCCAGTTCAGTTCGTCCGCCGCGGTGCGCCACCAGGCGAGCCGATAGTTCTGCTGCTCCAGCAGGGCGTGCAGGCGTTCGAGGCCTTCCGGCGTCGCCGTATCGAAGCGCGCGCCGTCGCGGCCGGCATCGAAGGACGCCATCGATTCCTCGGACAACGGCACCTCGTGTTCGCCGTATTGCAGCCAATGGCGCTGGCCGTCGCTGCGCACCGCGATCTCGCCGGCCTGCAGCGTTTCCCAGTACGGGCGGCCCAGGATCGGCAGCAGCACCTTGCCATGCAGTTCGGGATCGGGCGAATGCCAGTCGATATCGAAGTGCCCGGCGTAGGGGCTCTCCGCGCCGCGCGCCAGCACGTCGGCCCACCAGCGGTTGTGCGTGGAGCTGGCCGCCATATGGTTGGGCACGATGTCGATGATCACGCCGAGCCCCGCGGCGCGCGCGCGGCCGGCCAGCGCCTGGAAGCCGGCCTCGCCGCCCAGCTCGGGATTGATCTGCTGGAAGTCGGTGACGTCGTAGCCGTGCGTCGAGCCCGGCTTGGCGGTGAAGATCGGCGACAGGTACAGATGGCTGACGCCGAGCGAGGCGAGATAGTCGACCTGGCGTTCGGCGTCGGCGAAGGTGAAGCCGGCATGCAGCTGCAGCCTTGCCGTGGCGCGCGGCACGATGGTGTTGCCCCGGTCGTCCGCGTGCTCGGCGGCGCGATCGACAGCGGGATCGGCCGAGTGCGCGGCCGAATGCGTGGCTGAATGCGCGGCTGAATGCGGGGCCGGGTGCGCGGTGGCGGAATGCGATGCGTTGCTGGAGGCTGACGACATGGTGGCAGGCGCCCGGCGTTCAGCCGGTGGTGTCTTCGGACGGCGTCTGCTGCCCGGATTGCAGATAGGCGACCGTGACGCCGGCGGACAGCGTGCCGTCCTCCAGCTGGCGCGCGGCGCCGGGCTCGCTCTCGGCCAGCAGCTCGCCTTGCGGTCCATCGCCGCAGGAAACGACCGCGTCGCCGAGATTGGCCCACAGCGTCAGCAGCGCGCCGTCGCCCATGCGCCAGCTCGCGCGCACCGCCGCGTCGCCGAGCACGTCGACGCCTTCGCAGCGCGTGCCGGGCAGCCGGGGCAGCAGTTCGCGCCGGCGCAGCGTGATGAGCGACCTGTAGTACTGCGCATTCTCGCCGTCCGGATCGAACTCCGGACGCGAGGCCTCGAAGGTGGTCGGTGCGTTGGGGTCTGGAATGCTGTGGGCGCGCGCGCCGTCGGCAAAACCGGCCATCGAGCCGAACTCGCGGCGGCGGCCCTCGCGCACGGCCTCGGCCAGTTCGGGCGGATGGCTGGTGAAATAGAGAAAGGGCGTGCGCGTGCCGCCTTCCTCGCCCATGAATACCATCGGGATCTGCGGACACAGCATCTGCAGCGCGATCGCGGCGCGCAGCGGGCGCGGCTGGGCCAGCGCCGTGATGCGCTCGCCGAACGCGCGGTTGCCGATCTGGTCGTGGTTCTGCAGGAAGCTGATGAACGCGGTCGGCGGCAGATGCGCGCTGCGCTGCCCGCGATGGACGGGCTTGTCGCCGCCCGCTTCACGCGTGCGATGCGGCGACGCCTCGCCCTGATAGGCGAAACCTTCGGCCAGCACGCGCGCCAGATGCCGGGTGGTGGGGCCAAGCGGCTGATGATCGCCGCGCGGCGCCGCGTCCTGGTCGTAGGCGCGGCCGTAGTCGGGGCCGGGATGGCTGCCGGAGTCGGCCCGGTGCGCGGCGTCGGCACCGGCGCCGAACTCGGGCGCGACCACCGCGCCATAGTCGGCGTAATAGCCGTCGTGCTCGCCGGTCAGCAGCACGTGCAGCACGTGGTGCGCATCGTCGTTCCACTGCGCGTCGTAGCCGCCGGCGAGCAGCTCGGCGTCGTTGTGGTCGTTCTCCAGCACCAGATGGATCTGCCGCCCGGCGCAGCGCTGCCGCAGCGTCGGCGCCAGTTCGGCCAGCCAGCCCTCGTCGGCGATGGCGTGCACCGCGTCGAGCCGCAGTCCGTCGAAGCGGAAGTCCTCGAGCCAGTAGCAGGCGTTCTCGGTGAAGAAGTCGCGGACTTCCTGCCGGCGGAAGTCGATCGCCGGGCCCCATGGCGTGCGCACATCCTCGCGGAAGAAGGTGCTGGCGTAGCGCGGCAGGTAGTTGCCCTCGGGGCCGAAATGGTTGTAGACCACGTCGAGCAGGACCATCATGCCCAGGCCGTGCGCCGCGTCGACCAGCGCCCGCAGCTGGTCGGGCGTGCCGTAGCTCGACTCCGGCGCGAACGGCAGCACGCCGTCATACCCCCAGTTGCGGCTGCCGGGAAACTCGGCCAGCGGCATCAGTTCGACCGCGGTGAAGCCGAGCGCCGCCAGCCGCGGCAGTTCGCGCGCCGCGCCCGCGTAGCCGCCGCACAGGCCGACGTGCATCTCGTAAATGATGGCTTCGTGCCAGGGCCGCCCCTGCCAGTAGGGATGGCACCACTGGTAGGTGGTCGGATTGACGACCACGCTGGCGCCGTGCACATCGCCGGCCTGCGCGCGCGAGGCCGGGTCCGGCACGATGGTGCCGTCGCCGAGGCGGAACCAGTAGCGCGCGCCTTCGCAGCAGGCCACGATGGCCTCGAACCAGCCGTCGCCGGCCGGCGTCATCAGCACCGGGCCGGCGTCGTGGATCTCGAGCCGGGGGATTTCGCCCTGTGCCGCCATATCGGGCGCCCACAGCCGGAAGCAG
>NZ_JCBAJO010000036.1:0-31736 GCF_059772245.1 Cupriavidus sp. R6-3 | reverse complement strand
GTTCCTCGTTGCGGCGCTGTTGCAAGTCCTCTCGGAATCCACGCTGCTTGCGCTGGAATTCGTGGGTCAGCTCGGCCACTTCGTGCTGGCGGCGCTGATGGTCAAGATCTGTGAGCACGGCCGCTTCCTTCTCGAGCTTGTCAGCCAAGGCCCTGGTCTTCCGGTCCATGTCCTGCAGTTCACGGTCGCGCGTGGAAAACTCCTGTGCAAGCCTGTTGTGGGCCTGCTTGGCTGGCAACGAGTCCGGCAGAATAAGTTCGGAATTGACTACGGCAATGCGCGCTGGCTGCGCTAGCACCGGTCCTACCGCGCACAGCATGGCGGCGGACAGCGCCGCCGCTATCAGAGTTTTCGGATGTGGGGTTGGCGTTTGCATGAGCGACGGAGCCGTACCTTTTGTGAGTGTATGGCGGTTACCGGTTACTTCTCGGAGTGGCGTTTGGCATGCAGAAATTCATGGGCTCGAGTGTAGTGAAATCGAAGATGTTGCAGCACATTGGATCGGTCGGCTTGGATCCCGCGCTCGGCAGGTTATAGAGCAGTGCCGAGGCATGCCCCAATGATATGGCCGGTCGCCTTTAGCCCAGCGCCTCTCATTGGCAGCCTGTCAGCTGATATGTCGGTGCGATTTGACACCATGTAGTGGCTACAGGGTCAAGACAAGGCTGCACGCATATATGCCGCCTGCTACGAACAAAGCACCCGCGCCGCACTTCAGGAGAAAAGTTCGGCAAACGCGTAGCGTTTTCCTTGACCCTATGGCAGCTACACAGTGCTAGATGAAGCACTAGAAGGGGCTAGCCCAAACTGGCGTGGACCTTGTTGGCTGGTCGCGTCTGGTCGCAGGCATGCATTTCCCGGCAGACGTTTTGGCGGCTTGGGAGGCGCACTTGGGAGTCTGTGCCTTTCTGCGGGGCTATGGCAGAGGCTGCCTTGCGCGTCGGGAACGCTTCCGCCTGCGCTGTTTGGGGTGGCGCACATGCCGCTTAGCGCCGGCGACAGGAAAGCGTTCGCTGAAGGCGGATCTGCCTGTAGTCCTTCGTGGGATCCGCGTCCCTACTCTTCTCCCAACAGCTGTGGTGTCTGATGGGCTGTTTTCGTAAGGCCCTCCAGAATGCCGCAGTCCTTGGCCTCTCGCGACAGACCGCATTGACTGCGCAATTGCTTCAGGTCACGTTCCAATGCCATCAACTCTTGTATGCGGCGCGCCACGTGTCGAATGTGGCCTTCTAGCAGGACGTTGACCTCTCCACAGTCCTCGTGGGGCGCATCCTTGAGACGCAGCAAGGACCGAATCTCGTTCAGGGTCATGTCCAACGAGCGGCAATGGCGGATGAACGCCAACCGCTCAAGGTGCTGGGAAGCGTAGAGTCGGTAGTTTCCAGAGGAACGAGCCGGCGCCGGCAGTAAGCCTTCATGCTCGTAGAAGCGAATAGTCTCCACCGTGGTGCCGGCGGTTTGAGCAAGTTTGCCGATCTTCATGCTTTTCCCCTTTGTTGGGCTCCTGTCTGACGCCCTCCATGCCGGATGGTGTCGACAAATTCAAGTCCGTGCAGTGTGAATGGAGGTTTGGACTGTGCCGTACAGACAATCCGAGCGCCACGCAGCGGCGCTGGCCGGACTCCGAATGTGGACACGAAGGTGCGCGTCAGGTGCGCGCTGTCGGCGAAGCCGGCGAGATGAGCAGCCTCGGTGAGCGTACAACCATCGGAGAGGGTGCGCACCGCACGCTGCAGGCGCAACCAACGCACGTACGCCCGGAACGACAGTCCGCTCGCCTCCGCGAACCAATGCATGAAACGGGAGGACGACAGGCCTACGGCGTCGGCGGCATGTGCGACATGCACGGGTCCCTCCAGCGACGTTTCCAGCCACTGGAGGACCGCAGCCCAACGCGAAGCCTCCGTGGCAGGTTGTGACACATTCGCTGTTTCAGACGGCATTGCGCCTCGCAGCCAGCGGTCCAGCTCATGTTCCAGCATATCCGCCTGCACGGGGCTCGGCGCCATCGTGGCTGCGGGCCGACGGCCAGTAGGGCAAACGCTGTGCATGGTCGGGTCGAGAAACACCATGCGCACCGGGCCGGCCGCTACGAGACGATGCGGCACCCCGGCCGCAAGAAAATGTCCCGGGGCCTGCAATCCGCCCCAGGCCCCTTCGAGGAGCAACATCCCCTGTTTGCTCCATGCCAACTGAGCTGCTTGATGTCGGTGCAACCGACCGGCCTCTATCGGTCCGATGTAAATGGCCCAGCCGCGGCCGATGGTCAGCAGCGGCTGCCTGTCGGATGCTTCGTGTTCATCCGCGGGCTGGGCGTGCCTGCATTCTGCCGAAGAGCTCATGGAACACGATCAAGGCAGCACCGAGTGTGATGCCGATGTCAGCCACATTGAAGGCCGGCCAATGGTACGAACCCCAATGAAGATCGATCCAGTCGACCACCGCTCCGCGTGCGACCCGGTCGATCATATTGGCCAACGCGCCGCCCAAGATCAGTCCGTAGCTGATCCGCTCGGTATCGGTGGTACCAGTACGCCGAATCATGTACACAAGGAACGCGGAGGCCGCCAAGGCAATTCCAATGAAAAAATATCGCTGCCAGCCCCCCGCGCCGTGCAGAAAACTGAAGGCGGCACCTCGGTTCAGCACATGCACGACGTTGAGGACGGGCAGCCAGTCGAGGCTTGCACCGTAGTCGACCCAGGCCACGATGGCTACTTTCGTCCCGATATCCATCGCCACGATAAGGGCCGCCAATACGAAACCCAGGCCAATGCTGCGATCAGCCCGCATGGTGGTCACTCTCAGTGGAGGGGCTGGTCCCCAGCAGGCGCAGTCCGTTGAACACCACGGCCAGGCTTGCGCCCATGTCGGCAAGAATCGCGAGCCACAGGCTGGCATGGCCGGTGAAGGCCAGCACCATGAAGACCGCCTTGGTACCGATCGCGAAGGCGATGTTTGCCTTCAGCACGCCACCCACCCGGCGCGACAGCTTGATGAACTCAGGCAGCTTGCGCAGGTCGTCCTGCATCAGCGCCACGTCGGCGGTCTCGATCGCGGTGTCGGTGCCAGCAGCGCCCATCGCAAAGCCGATGTTCGATTTGGCCAGCGCGGGCGCATCGTTGACGCCATCCCCGACCATGCCTACCGGCGCCTTCGCGCCAAGCTCTGCGATCGCAGCCAACTTGTCGTGCGGCAGCAGGTCGCCGCGCGCGTCGGTGATGCCCACCTGGGCGGCCACCGCTTCCGCGGTCTTGCGGTTGTCGCCGGTAAGCATCACCGGCTCTACGCCCAACTGCTTGAGCGCCGCTACCGCACGCTTGCTGCTGTCCCGGACCGTGTCGGCAACTGCCAGGACACCCAGTGCCTGCTTATCGGTGGCAAGCACCACTGCTGTCTTGGCCTGCGCTTCCAGGCTCTCCAGCAGCTTGCGGACCTGCTCGCTGGCCACGCCAAGCTCATTTGCCAGGCGGTGGTTGCCGACGTAGTAGGTCTGGCCGTCGATGTCGCCCTTGACGCCACGGCCAGCCAGAGCCTCGAAGCGTTGCACTGAGGCGTGCGGCTTGTCGCCGTAGGCGTTGACGATAGCTGTGGCCACTGGATGTTCGGACAACGCATCCAGGCTGGCGGCAATGCGCAGCACTTCCGTCTCCGAGAGCGCGCCCGTCGGTACCGTATCGGTCAGCGCCGGGCGGCCGTGCGTAAGGGTGCCAGTCTTGTCCAGTGCCACCGCGCGCAGCAGACGCCCTTGCTCCAGGTACAGGCCACCCTTGACGAGGATGCCACGCCGCGCGGCCGCAGCCAGGCCGCTGACGACCGTCACCGGTGTCGAGATCACCAGGGCGCAGGGACAAGCAATCACCAGCATCACCAGCGCCTTGTAGACCCATTCGAACCAAGGCGCCCCAAAGAACAGCGGCGGGATCACGGCAATGGCGATCGCCAGCGCAAAGACAGAGGGGGTATAGACGCTCGCGAAACGATCAACGAAACGCTGCGTCGGCGCGCGCTGGCCTTGGGCTTCCTGGACCGAGCGCGCGATACGGTCGAGCGTGGTCTCTCCCTTGCGCGAGTGCACTTCGAATTCCAATGTGCCGCGCTCATTGATCGTGCCCGCGAACACCGTGTCGCCGGGGTTCTTTTCCACGGGCATGCTTTCGCCGGTGATGGGCGCCTGGTTGATGGCTGATGCGCCCGACACCACGACCCCATCCAAGGCGATACGTTCGCCGGGACGAACGCGCACGACGGCTCCAAGCGGCACTGTCTCGGCCTTGACCTCTTGCCAGCGACCGTCGTCCTGGCGGACGAGTGCGGTTTCCGGCGCCAGGTCCATCAGCTTGCGAATCGCGTTGCGCGCCCGGTCCAGGCTTAGCGCTTCGATCATCTCCGCGATGGCGAACAGCCAGATCACCACGGCGGCTTCCGGCCACTGGCCGATCAAAGCGGCACCGATGACGGCAATCGTCATCAGGAGGTTCATGTTCAGTGACAGCGTGCGCAGCGCGATCCAGCCTTTCTTCAGGGTCTCGATACCGCCCAACGCAATGGCCGCCAGCGACGCGGCCACCACCGGCCATGCCGATTCACCCATCCCGGCGAATGTGAGGACTTCCGCGCCAACCGCCAGCACGCCGGCGGCCCCCATGCGCAGCCACTCCGCCTTCGAAATGCCGGTGCCAAAGTCCCTCGTGACTGCGGGGGCAGGCCGACTATGGTCGCGCAGCACCGGCTGCATGCCAAGTCGCTCAATGGCCGCTGTGATTGGCACCTCGTCCTTCAGCGAATGGCTGACGGTCAGGGTCCGGCTCATCAGGTTGAACTGCAGGCTGCTGACACCCGGCATGCCTTCCAACGCCTTGCGCAGCAGCGCCTCTTCGGTCGGGCAGTCCATCTTTTCGATCAAGTAGGTGGCTCGTCCCTTGGAACTTGCCCCTGCCTCGCGCTCGACCGTGGCATGCATGCCGATCTCGCGCAGTGCGCCGAGGACCGGTGCCGGATCGGGCAGGCGGTGTTGCACCTCCAGTCGGCGATTCATCAGGTCGAAGTCGAGGCGTTCGATGCCCTCCACCTTGCCTAGGCGCTTGCGGATCAAAGCTTCCTCGGTGGGGCAGTCCATGTTTGTGATCAGGAACTGCGTGGTATTGCCCGTGGCTGCAGGGACGAAGGAGACGGGGGGCGTGCCGCAGGGACCGCAGGCAGTCTCCGTTGTCGCTGCGCAATTCGCGCCCGGAGGAGTTGTGTCTTCGCCCAGCCTTGCCTGCATGCCGATCGATTGCAACGCCGTCAGCAGGGGTTCCACCGAGGACAAGGTGTGGACGACAGACAGCTGGCGTGCGGGTAGGTCGAACTCGAGCGACCGGACGCCGGCCAACGGCTCCAGCCGCGCGCGGATCGCCGCCTCTTCGGAGCGGCAATCCATGTTTGGAATCGTGAATGTGTCTTTTGACTCTTCTAACGCAGCGCTCTGGCTGCCGGCGCAGGATCCAGCGCACGCGGATCCGCAAGCGGCGTTGCCCGCGGCTTCGCCGTCGTCCTCCATCGATGCTTGCATGCCGATCTCATGGAGGGCCTCCAGCAACGGCCCCGGGTTCGGTAGCCCATGCCGGACGGTGAGGCGGCGCTGGGGAAGGTCGAACGAAAGGGACTCTACCGCTGGCAATTTGGCAAGCCGTGCACGGATTGCCGCTTCTTCGTTGCGGCAATCCATGTTGGGAATGCGGAAGACGGATGTCGCGCCGTTCAGGTCCTCCGCCTTCTTCCTTTCTTGAGTTGATCTCGCATCACTTTCGGCATGGGCTTGGTCGAGTTTCATCATTCGCCTCTTTCTGTATATGTCAGAATTTCACACCCTAAAGTAGATACAGAGTCAAGGGCTCTGCCTCCTGGTCGGAGGTTAAGTTGCCTCGGAACGGGCCTTTTCCTCATGTTCTGTCGCGTCAACCAGGATTTCACGACCTCCGTTAGCGGCGATCGCAGATACCACCAGACCCAGAACCAGGTCTGGCAGGTTGGAGCCCGACCACATCACGAGCGCTCCGGACAACACAATGGCCAGATTCACAATCGAGTCGTTGCTGGTGAATATGGCGGAAGCCTTGAAGTTGACGTCTTCCCCGCGGTGGCGTTTCAGTAAGCGCAAGCAAATAATGTTCAGCGCCGCATTGATCGCTGCCATGACCATCATCGCCGGCCCCAATGGCGCCTCGCCGCCAAAGAACCGGCGCAGGACTTCCACGCATAGCATCAGGGCCAGCCCAATCAAAAGCCACCCCGATAGCCGCGCTGCCCGCACCTTGATGGCTCGCGATCGGCCGACGGCGTACAGGCTGACGCCATACACCAACGCGTCGGCAAGGTTGTCCAGAGCCGCACCAAGCACCGCCGTGGACGCCGCCCAAAGGCCCACGCCCATACCTGCCAGACATTGGCTGACATTAATCAGTAGTACCAGCCACAGAATCCGGCGGTCGGCCGCCTGACTCGCGTCGAGGTCAAGGCGTTCTTTGTCGGGGAAGTGGTCGTTCATGCAACTCCTTTGTTAACCCGCCTGTTTCCACAGAAGATCTGAGTAATTTCACACCCCGTACCTGCTATAGAGTCAAGACGTCGCCCGCACACAGCATGTTTATTCAAGCTAGCTGTCTGTCGCTTGGAGAAACTGGAGGAAATTGAACTCTGGAGTCGCAATGACAGCGCGTTCTGTGGTGCGGTACGGCGCCTATCCGACCATCATGGCCCTGGTAATCACAGGGGTTTCGGTCGCCCCATCCCACGGCACGCCGCTGGCTTGGCTGGCGTTGTGGGCCGCCGCCGGGCTATTTCTTGTTGCTTGGCTGGAGCGCATTGTCCCGTTCGATGCACGGTGGCAAAAGCGGGATCTCGACTTTCCGGCGGATGTCGCCCATGCCGTTGTGAATTTGGCCGTGATGCACGGTGCCGTGCTGGGGTTCGTGGTGCTGCGGGAAGGAACGGGTTGGCCCAAGCTATGGTGGCCTGCGGAATGGCCATACTTGTTGCAGGTATTACTCGCAGGGGCGCCACTGGACCTGTCGCTGTATGCCGTCCATCGGCTCAGCCACCACTACGGCTTTCTGTGGCGGCTGCACAGCATTCATCATTCGTCGCGGCGGCTCTACTGGCTAAACGGGGAACGCCGCCACCCGCTGCATGCAGCCCTGATGGCGGGTCCGGGCTTACTGGTCCTGGGCATACTAGGCGCGCCGGCCGAGGTAGTGGCCGGCTGGTTCGCAATCCTGGCGGTCCATCTGGCATTCCAGCATGCCAACCTGGACTATAGCCTGGGGCCGGTGCGGTATATGTTAGGCGTGGCAGAACTCCATCGCTGGCACCATCGGGAGCGCTTCGCGGACGCGCAGGTCAATTTCGGGGAGTTCTGGCTGGTATGGGACCACCTCTTCGGTACCTTCTATCAACCGCAGGCGCCACTGGGCGCAATCGGCATCGAAGGCGACCCGGTGCCGCACCGCTACGGCGAGCAACTGATTTATCCGTTTGAACGACCGGATCCGCAAGTTCGTCTGGCCACCGAAGACGTCTCGCAGGGCCGCGATGCTGATGTCTAAAGCCGCTCTCGTTGGTGAAACCGGCTCGCAAGCTGCATCCAGCATGAATGCTCAGGTGGGATCTGACAGGACTATTTGCGCCGTCTTGAAGTTATGCGACGTCGCGTGGACGAACCTGATCTGTCATTCTCGAGGCCGCGCTTGATGCGCATCTGGCGACGAAAATGCCAGGCAAGCGAACCTGTAGCACACACCGTGAACGCCACGGCAAACACGATGACAACGATGACTTCACGTGGCAGGTCGAAGGGTGGGCGGCTCACTGTGGCCGAACGTTCATGGAAAGCGGTTTCGATCCCGACGACGCCATTCGGAGGTCTACCGAAGCGGCGTGACGGAGGATTTTGGCCATGGCAGGCGGCACACTGCCCCGATGCGAGCGGTGGTGCCGCCTGAGTTTTACTTGCGCTGCATGTCCACGACTGTCGGCTTGCCGTCGACCGTGTCGAATACGGCGGTAACCGCATCACCTTCCTTGAAGTCCTTCAACGAAGCGCGATCCTTGACCGGGAACGCCATGGTCATGGCGGACATGCCGAGATTTTCGATCGGGCCGTGCTTGAGGGTAACTTTCCCTGCCTTCGCATCGATCTTCTTTACCTCTGCCGCAACCGGGTGGGGGGCCTGCTTCGTTTCGGCTGACGGCTTCATGTCCATGCCCTTCATATCCATGCCGTCCATCGACCCTGCCGCGAACGCAGCCGGTGTGGCAGCGAGAGCAGCCATGATGGCAAGAGTTTTGACGTATTTCATTGTGATTCCTCCGGGAGTGAGGGGTGGGTGGAAAGTGAGACAGATTCGGCCTGCCGTCTGCGTATCAGCAAGTACACCGCCGGCACAACAAACAGGGAAAGCAATGGCGCGGTGACCATGCCGCCAACCATCGGAGCCGCAATGCGCTGCATGACCTCCGAGCCGGTGCCATGCGACCACATGATGGGAATCAGGCCGGCAAGAATGACAGCGACGGTCATGGCCTTGGGGCGGACCCGCAGCACTGCCCCTTCCTGAATGGCGTCCAGCAATGCGGACACGCTGGTTTCGCCTCGGCCCTCGCGTTCGCTCCAGGCTTGCTTCAGGTAGAGCAGCATGATGACGCCGAACTCGGCTGCCACGCCGGCAAGGGCGATAAAGCCGACAACCCCCGCTACCGAAAGGTTGTAGCCCAGCAAGTAAAGCAGCCAGAATCCGCCGATGAGCGCCAGCGGCAGCGTGCCCATGATCAGTAGCGCTTCATCGAGACGGCCGAACACCAGGTACAGCAACACGAAGATGATCAGCAGCGTGAACGGCACCACCACCTTCAGCTTCGCGGTGGCCCGCTCCAGATACTCGAACTGACCCGACCAACTGAGGGAATAGCCCGCTGGCATCGGGACCGCCTTGGCCACGGCGGCCTGCATGTCCTGGACGGCCGAACGCAGGTCACGTCCGCGAATATCGACGTACACCCAGCCCGACAGGCGGGCGTTTTCGCTGCGCAGCATCGGCGGTCCTTGCACCATCTGGAGGCGCGCCACGTCGGACAGCGTGATATGCTGGCCACGGTCGGTGACAATGGGCAGGCTGCGCAGTTGTTCCACCGAGTCGCGGTAGTCCCGTGGATAACGCACATTGATCGGAAAGCGCGCCAGCCCGTCGACCACTTCCCCGACGTTGTCGCCACCGATGGCCGAGGACACGATGCTCTGGACATCCTCGATGTTGAGCCCATATCGCCCGGCGGCCATCCGGTCTATGTCGACATCGACGTAGCGCCCGCCGGACAGGCGTTCGGCGAGTGCAGAGGTGACGCCCGGCACCGCCTTGACAGCATCCTCGATCCTCGTGGCCAGTCGGTCAATTTCCTTCAGGTCGGTGCCCGCCACCTTAATGCCGACCGGGCTCTTGATGCCGGTGGCGAGCATGTCGATGCGGTTGCGGATCGGCGGCACCCAGATATTGGACAGGCCGGGCACCTTCACCACGCGGTCGAGCTCCTCCACCAGCTTGTCCGTCGTCATGCCGGAACGCCACTGGTCGCGCGGCTTGAACTGGATGGTGGTTTCGAACATCTCGATGGGCGCCGGGTCGGTCGCCGTGTCGGCGCGGCCGGCCTTGCCAAACACGGTGGCTACCTCGGGAACGGTCTTGATTAGGCGGTCGGTCTGCTGCAGCAACTGCGCTGCCTTGCCGGTGGACAGCCCCGGGAGCGCCGACGGCATGTAGAGTAGGTCACCCTCATCGAGAGGCGGCATGAACTCGCCGCCAATTCGCATGATCGGCCAGGCGGTCGCGACGAGCAGAATTGCCGCGATCGCTACAGTGGTCTTCGGGTAGGTGAGCACCTTGGCCAACACTGGCTGATAGGCGCGAATCAGCCACCGACTGAGGGGATTGGACTGCTCCGTGGGGATCCTGCCACGGATCATGTAGCCCATCAGGACCGGCACCAGGGTGACGGAGAGGCCCGCCGCCGCGGCCATGGAGTAGGTCTTGGTAAAGGCCAGCGGCGAAAACAGTCGGCCCTCCTGCGCCTCCAGCGTGAACACCGGAATGAATGACAGCGTGATGATCAGCAGCGAGAAGAACAGCGCCGGTCCAACCTCAGCCGCCGACTCGCCGATCACGCTCCAGCGTTCATGGCCGGTGAGATCCAGGCCGGGCTTATCCGCATGCCAATGCTCGAGATGCTTGTGCGCGTTCTCGATCATGACGACCGCGGCATCGACCATGGCGCCGATGGCAATGGCGATGCCGCCCAGCGACATGATGTTGGCATTGACACCCTGGTATCGCATGACCAGAAACGCGGCCAGCACACCCAGCGGCAATGAAACGATGGCAACCAGCGCGGAGCGCAGGTGGAACAGGAAAACCAGGCAGACCACCGCGACGACGATAAACTCTTCGATCAGCTTGTGGGTCAGGTTTTCCACCGCCCGGTTGATCAGGGCGGAGCGATCGTACGTGGTGACGATCTGGACGCCTGCCGGCAGGCTCTTCTGCAGCGTGGCGAGTTTGGCTTTGACCGCTTCGATGGTTTCCAGCGCGTTCTTGCCCGAGCGCATCACGATGACACCGCCGGCGACCTCTCCCTGGCCGTCGAGCTCGGCGATGCCGCGCCGCATCTCGGGACCAAGCTGGACGGTGGCGACATCGCCCAGCCGCACCGGGATGCCGGCGTCGCTGGTCACCAGCGGGATCTGCCGGAAATCATCGAGCGTCTTCAGGTAGCCGCTGGCCCGGACCATGTACTCCGCCTCGCCCAATTCCAGCACCGAGCCGCCGGTTTCCTGGTTGGCGCCCTTGAGCGCCGTAAGCACCTTGCCCTGCGACAGGTTGTAGGCGCGTAGCCGGTCCGGCATCAGGACGACCTGGAACTGCTTCACCATGCCGCCGAGGGACGCGACCTCGGCAACATTGGGCAGCGATTTCAGCTCGAAGCGCAAGAACCAGTCCTGGAGCGCACGCAGTTGACTGAGGTCGTGCTGGCCGGTCTTGTCCACCAGCGTGTACTCGTAGATCCAGCCGACGCCGGTGGCGTCCGGCCCCAGCGCCGGCTTGGCGGCGCCGGGCAGGCGGGATTGCACCTGGTTCAGATATTCCAGCACGCGGGAGCGCGCCCAATACAGGTCGGTGCCGTCCTCGAATAGCACATAGACAAACGAGTCACCGAAGAACGAGTAGCCGCGTACGGTCTTGGCGCCCGGGACCGACAGCATGGTCGTGGTCAGTGGATAGGTGACCTGGTTCTCGACAATCTGTGGCGCCTGGCCGGGAAACGGCGTGCGGATGATCACTTGCACATCGGACAAGTCCGGCAACGCGTCGAGCGGCGTGCTGCGCACGGCCCACAGTCCCCAGGCGGTCAGCATGACCGTGACCAGCAGGACCAGGAAACGGTTGCGGATGGAAGCAAGAATGAGCCGGGCGATCATGGCTTGGCCCCCTGGGTGGTGCCGGCCGGCTCGACTGCGGACAGGATCGCCAGGCCATCCTTGTCCAGGTGGAAGCGGAACCGGATGCGGTCGCCGGTCTTGAGCCCCTTCGGCAGGCCGGCAGGCGGCGCGGCGAAATCCATGGTCATCGCGCCCCACTGTGCCGAGGGAATCGGCCCGTGCGAGATGGTCAGGCCTTCGCGCGTCACGGCCTCGATGCGCCCGACGCCCTCGTGCTCGGGCGCAGCCGCAGCCGGCGCGGAAGCCGCTGTCGTGGCGCTCATGCGTTCGGCCGTGCCACGCAAGCTGGCTTCCGAATCGATGAGGAACTGCCCGGAGGTGACCACTTTCTGCCCCGCTTTCAGCCCGTCCAGCACCTCGACCATGCCGGCGGCCTCGCGCCCGGTCTTGACTTCGGTTGCCACAAAGCCGGCCTTGCCCGCATCGACCATGACGATGCTGCGCTGGCCGGTGCGGATGACGGACTCCAGCGGAATCATCAGCAATTCCTTCTGATCACCGCTGTCAAACCGGACCGTCACGAACATCCCCGGCAACAGGTGCCTGCCCTTGTTGGGCAGGACAATGCGCACCTTGATGGTTCGCGTGGCCGGATTGACATCGGGCAGGACGGTATCGACCTTGCCAACGATTGACTCGGTTGCGCCGGTCGGCGACACCTTGACCGCCCGGCCCGGAGCGATGGCGTGGGCTTGTCCCTCCGGTACCTCGGCAATCACCCAGACCTGGCTCAGGTCGGCCAGGCGAAACAGGGTCATGCCAGGAGACACAGTCATGCCCTCCCGGACCGCAACCTCTGTCACAAGGCCGTCGACGGGGCTCACAATGCCAAGAGTAGGCTGGAGCTTGCCGGATGATTCGACGGTGCTGACCTGGCCGGGGGTCATGCCAGCCTGCAGCATGCGGGCCTTGGCCGCGCTGCGCAGGTCGGATTGGCCACCCGCGGCCATGCGGGACACGGCAAGATATTCCTCTTGCGCGGCCACCCAATCGGGCGAGTACAGCGTCACCAGTGCTTGGCCGCGCCGGACCGGGTCGAGGGTCGCTTTGACCGCTACGTGCTGGACGAAGGCATTCGTCCGCGCCTGGATCACCTGGACACTGCGCTCGTCAATGGCGACATTGCCAGGTGCCTCGAGCACGGCGCTCATCCGGCTCGCCTTGACCTCAGTCGTGCGGATGCCCAAATTCTGCGCGACACGGCTGTCGACCGTGACGCCGCTGCCTCCGCTGCCTCCGGCATCCCCATCCGCATAAACGGGCACGAGCTGCATGTCCATGAAAGGGGACTTGCCTGGCTTGTCGAAACGCTGGCCGGGTACCATCGGATCGTGCCAGTACAGGATCTTCTTGCCAGTGTTCGGATCGGTGTCGCCTGCTTTGAGCGCAGACGCCGCGCCTGGCGCGGCCGTCTGCGCAGATTGTGTGCCGCGCATGACGCCGAGGTGGTAGGCGCCATAGAGGGCGGCACCGATGACAACGACGCCGGCGACCGCGGCAATGACTGGTTTCTTCATTTGCGTTCCTTGGTGGCTGGCTCGGTCTGCGCGGTAGGCAGCGGGATCAGGAAGGTCAAGTCGGCCCACAGCTTTGCCGTCCTGGCCTCCAGCGTCAGCCGCTCCACCGCTGTGTCGATGGCGCGATGGTTGGCCTCGGCGACGGCAAGCAGCGATCCGGTATTGGCCCGGTATGCCGTGAGCGCTGCCTCCGCCTGCTGATTGGCGAGCGGTAAGGTCTTCTCGTCGTAGCGTTGGAGCCGCTCAAGGTTGCGCTGCAGCTCGGCAAGTTTGGCGCCTACCATGGCCTGGGTATTGCGCCGGATGATTTCGGACTTGGCACGCGCTTCATTGGCCTGTGCCAGCCGGGCAGCGACGTCGCGGTCTTGGCGATTGCCCCGGTCCCAGGGCACCGGGAAGCTGACGTTGATCGACCCCATGTTGGAGAAGGCTGGGCCGCGCTGGCTGTACATCAGCTCGACCGTCACATCTGGTGTCCTGGCCTCCGTTGCCACCTGGATCTCCGACTCGGCCAGGGCCACGTCGCGCCGTGCCGCCGCGATCTCGGGAACCGCGTCGAATTCGTCTTTCGCCAGTTGCTGAATGCTCTGGGGTACGTCGAGCGGCGGGCGCTGCGACAGTGTGCGGTTAGCCGCAGGCCCGACCCAGCGCTGCAGATTAAGCATGGCGGTGGCTACGGCGGCCCGGTTTTCGTCGAGGCGGTCATGCAGCTTCTGGACTTCCAGCTCCATCGCCAAGACATCCGCACGCGTGCCACGCCCGCTGCGATAGGCGGCGGTCGCCGCCTGGAGCGCCAGGTCCAGGGGATGGCCGTGATGGCCTAGCAGGACACCGGTCTGCTCGGCATACCACCGATCGAGCCAGGCACCGACGGCATTCCGTTGCACGTTGGCCAGTCCGACCGCGCGCTGCGCCTCGGCGGCAGTCGCCTCGGCTTCAAAGCGCGCCGCCTTGGCGCGGCGCTTGTCCGAGCGCGTGAATTCCTGCATCACGCTGATGGACCGCATGGTCATGAAATCCCGCGTGAGCGAGAACTGGTCCGGCCCGGTCACGGGGACGTTGTTGAGTCCAAGTTTGAGCACCGGGTCCGGCAATTGGCCGGCGGAAACCGCCATTTGCACGGCTGCCTCGACGGCGCCTCGCGAGGATTCGGCATCGCCGGCGTGAGTGGTCGCGAGCGCGACGGTCTCCTCGAGGGAAAGAGAAGGGGCAGATTGCGCAGCCGCGGCATGCGACACCGCCATGCTGAAGGCAGGCGCGCAAAGCAGCGCCAGCGTCAGGCGACGAGGAAAAAGCATAAAGCCTCCGTGAACGACGACAGCTACCCGAGTCTAGCTGGGCAGCACCGAATGGGCGTCGATCTGGAGGCTACGTTTGAAAACTGCAGTGAAGGATGTTCAGGGGCGGCGGGCCGCGCGCCTCGACCTCGGCGCGCAGCGCGATGCGAACCTCGGCCGTGACCACGCGCGTGGGTTCCACGACGCTCTTCAGCACTGGCAGGAAGGCCGGAAGCTGCGGTGAAACATGGTCCGCGCTCTTGGAATCTGCCTGGCAGTGCGCCAGGCAGAGCGCACTCTGGTCAGTGCCTTGGTCGCTACCGCCAGCCGCCATATCGGCACAGGATTCGGTCATTGCCGCCGTCGTGCCGCTGCCTTCCACCTGATAGCGGCTACCGGTACAGGCGTACGCGGCCGCTGCCAGTTGGACTGTCAGAAACACAACGAGAAGGAGGCCGGCGAACCAGGGATGCCGGCGGACCGAGTGACGCAAGAGTTCTTTGCGGTGGGCGTGATAGTCGCAAGGATACTGTCTTTTGCGGGTAATGCAACCGGACCTTTCGCCCCGGGTCTTCTCGCAACGTGGCCCAAGTTTCCGAAGGATCGTGTCCTTGACCTTCCCACCGGGGCAAGGTCTATCGTTGAGTCATCGAACCCTGGATGCCATCCACCCCGCAGCTTGCTCAAGTTGCGTGTCCGAGACAACAGGGATTGAAGGTAAGGAGCACATCATGAATATTGGACAAGCCGCCGGCGCATCCGGCGTCTCGGCCAAGATGATCCGCTACTACGAAAGCGTTGGTCTTGTGACTTCAGCCGCACGCAGCGCGGGGAACTACCGGGTGTATGGTCAAGCTGACATTCATACCCTGCGCTTCATTGGGCGAGCGCGGGCGATGGGCTTCTCGATGGCCCAGATCCGCGAGTTGCTCGGGTTGTGGCAAAACAAACGGCGCGCGAGTGCAACGGTAAAGGCGATTGCGGAACAGCGAATCCAGGAGCTGGACGCCCGCATTGCCTCACTGTCCAGCATGCGTGACACGCTCCTGTACTTGTCGCGACATTGCGAAGGCGATGACCGCCCCGAATGCCCGATCCTGGATGAGTTCAGCGGCGAACCGCCGAAACATCGAGCGGCAGTACGTGCAACCAGGCAGTGAGCGCGATGACCACGAGCGATCGACAACGGCAATCTCTCGACCCTGCCTCACATCACGCGATGGCAGCAGCGCGAGACGATGAGCACGTAGGGCACGGCAGCGGAAATGCGCCGAATCGACGAGACCATGATTCCACCAGTCACGGCGCTGCCGTCTGTGGGGCCAGTGCACGCGATCCTGTGTGTGGAATGACGGTCATGCGGGATGTGCCATACCAGGCAAGCTATGCCGGGGCACAATACTTCTTCTGCAGTGCCGGCTGCCAGAAGCGGTTCGAGGCCGAGCCGACGCGCTATGTCGAGACACCAAGCGTTTCGGCGCCCGATGAAGGCGAGACGGCGCCGGGCACGACCTATACGTGCCCGATGCACCCCGAAATCCGCGAGGACCATCCCGGGACGTGCCCAAAGTGCGGCATGGCACTCGAGCCGCTCATGCCAAGCCTCGACGACGACCAGAATCCCGAACTCGCGGCGTTTCGCCATCGCTTCTGGTGGACCTTGCCGCTGACGATCGCCGTCGTGTCGCTGGTGATGCTTGGGGACCGCCTCGGGGTGCTGGAGCCCGCGACGCAAAGCTGGGTGGAACTCGTCTTGTCCGCACCGGTGGTCCTCTGGGCAGGCTGGCCCATCTACGTCCGCTGCCTCCAGTCGTTCCGAAACCGCAGCCCGAACATGTGGACGCTGATCGGTCTGGGTACGGGTACGGCGTTCGTCTACAGCGTCGCCGCCACCGTTGCCCCAGAGCTGTTTCCCCGCGCCTTTCTCATGCACGGCCGGATCGCGGTCTACTTCGAAGCCGCGGCCGTCATCATTTCGCTGACGTTGCTCGGCCAGATCTTCGAGTTGCGGGCGCGCTCGCAGACCTCGGCAGCCATCAAGTCGCTGCTCGGCCTGGCCCCCAAGACGGCACGCCGCCTCAATCCGGACGGCAGCGAGGCCGATATTCCGCTCACGCACGTGCATGTCGGCGATCTCCTGAGGGTCCGGCCCGACGAAAAGGTGCCCACGGATGGCGTCGTGAACGAAGGGGCCAGCGCCATCGACGAATCGATGATCACCGGTGAGCCTCTGCCCGTCTCCAAGCGCGTCGGCGACCACGTGATCGGCGCCACCATCAACACCTCGGGCAGCCTGGTGATGCGCTCAGAAAAGGTCGGCGCCCAGACGGTGCTGTCGCAGATCGTGCAGATGGTGGCCCAGGCACAGCGCTCCAAGGCGCCGATGCAGCGGATGGCGGACCGGGTCGCCGGCGTGTTCGTGGTGGTGGTCGTAACCATCGCCTTGCTCACGTTCTTCGCCTGGGGCGTCTTCGGCCCCGAGCCGAGCTGGGTCTTTGGCCTGGTCAATGCGGTGGCTGTACTGATCATTGCCTGTCCCTGCGCGCTGGGATTGGCCACCCCATCCATCATGGTGGCCAGCGGGAATGGCGCGACCAAGGGCATTCTGTTCCGGGACGCGGCGGCCATCGAGCAATTCCGCAAGGTCGACACCCTGATCGTGGACAAGACCGGCACGCTGACAGAAGGCCGTCCGAGTTTTGAACGGGCCTATCGTGTCGATCCGTTCACGGAAACCGAGGTGCTTCGTTTGGCCGCGAGCCTCGACCAGGGCAGCGAACATCCGCTAGCCGCGACCCTCGTCACCGCCGCGCGTGAGCGCGGCCTGGCCCTGGCGAAGGCGGAGGATTTCGCCTCGGACACGGGCATGGGGGTACGCGGCCGCGTCGGTGGCCACCAGCTCGTGCTGGGCAACACCGCCCTGATGCAGCAGGAACAGGTCGACGTTGCACCACTGGCGTCTCAGGCGGATACCCTGCGGCAGCAAGGCGCCAGTGTCATGTATCTGGCGGCAGATCGAACATTGGCCGGTCTGCTTGCCGTCTCCGACCCCGTCAAGGCCAGCACGCCCGAGGCTCTGATGACGCTCAGGCAAGCCGGGGTCCGCGTGGTGATGGCGACAGGTGACGGCGCTGTCACGGCGAAGGCGGTAGCCGGTCGCCTGGGCATCGACGAGTTTCATGGCGAAGTGAAGCCGGCCGACAAGCTGGCGCTCGTCGAGAAGCTGCAAGGGGAAGGCCGCGTGGTTGCGATGGCGGGCGACGGCATCAACGACGCGCCGGCATTGGCAAAGGCCGATGTGGGCGTTGCGATGGGAACCGGCACAGATGTGGCGATGCACAGCGCCCAGATGACCCTCGTCAAGGGCGATCTGCGCGGTATCGCCCGAGCACGCGAACTCTCCGAGGCCACTATCGCCAACATGCGGCAGAACCTGGGCTTCGCCTTTATCTATAACGCGCTGGGTATCCCGCTGGCGGCGGGGTTGCTGTACCCGTTCACCGGCTGGTTGCTGTCGCCGATGATCGCGGCATTGGCCATGAGCCTGAGTTCCGTTTCAGTGATCTCCAATGCGCTACGACTCAGACGCCGCGTGGCGTAGCTATTGTCATGTGTGAATTCGACTCTACCAACCCGTGTCTCCTTGCCTTGCTGCCCAGATCGGGGGGCTAGACTAGGACAAATGCTGGCGTGATTCATGAAGCATAGCCGCAGCCCCTTCACTCGCTTGCTTGCGCTGCTGTTGTTGGCCTTGTGCGCTGACCATCAACAGGACGGTCGGCACTGGGCCGACAGCAACGGTCACGGGCCCGATCTCGGTGTCTTGCCGACTATGGCTGGGCTTGAACACGTTCTGCCGCCCACGCCATACACCTTCCGCATCTTCCACACGGCTGACAGCGCGAACAACTCGCCTGGTCCGGTCTATCTCGCAACGGCCCGCTTGCGCATCTGATCTATCCCTACGCGTGGCCCACTTCGGCCACGTGCTTGACTTTGGTGGCTCTACCCGAGCGTGGGTGCTCTGACCCGTTGCGGTTGAGCCAGACAAAACCGAATACTGGGGAAGATCATCATGCATTCCACTCTCAAGACTCTCGTTCTCATTTCACTCGCCGTCGCGACCGCGCAGGCGCTCGCGGGTCCCGACTGGGACGTCATCAATCGCGCGCGCACTGCAGCGCAACACCCTGCGGCGACCTCCAGTACATCAGCCTCTCAGGCATCGATGTTGGCGCGCTGCAATGCAATGATGAAACAAATGGATTCCCAGTCGACCGGCGGCGGCAGCCCGATGGGGCCTTCCGAGTCCAAGTGACTGAGGGTGCTTCGGCCGACCAGGCAAAGCATGCATCCGTGCAATCCGGCCTCTGGCATCCGCCCTGAGGGAGCCGGACTGACTGTCTGCCCGCCCACTTGTCTGGTACTGGATTGGCGCGTGGTCATTGAATCGCGATCGATAAGGAGATCGCCATGAATACGAAATCACTAGTAGCCGCAACCCTAGCCGTGGTGATGCTTGGCGCCAGCGGCTGGTCCGCAGCGGCCGGTGCAACCCGTGGCGCCGAAAGCGCCAAGACGGGTGCACAGGACAAGGGGCACGACATGATGATGGACCACATGATGGGCGGCGGCATGATGGGAAGCTGCCCGATGATGGGCCTGCCACCTGGCAACGAGAAGCTTTCGATGCAGATGCATGCGGACATGATGCAGGCGATGGGCGAGATCATGCGCAAGTACGCGGACAAGATCCAGACGCCACCGACGAAGTAAGGACGCTGTCCAGATCCGAACCATTTGAAAAGGAGTACCACCACCATGAAATGCAATCCGAAAGCAATGATCACCGCAGGCATCGCTCTGGCGGCAATGCTGGCAGCCGCCTATGCCCTATTGCCGCCGGTCCGAGCGCTTGTCCTGGGTATTGGGCCGTATCTCCTGCTCTTGATCTGCCCATTGTCGATGTGGCTGATGATGAAGAGCATGAGCGCGCAGGACGATCAAGTGGGCGGAATGACCGAGCAAGCGCCAAAGCAGAAGCCCCATCCATTTCGAATCAAGGAGTGACAGGACGGCAGAGCAATTGGCACGCATGGCGGACGCGTACCCGGGCCGCCAACGAAGAGAGAGGTAACACGTGAACAAATCGTTGATATGGAGAGTCCTCTTGATCGTGTTCGCCATCATCGGCGTGCTGCATCCTTTGGCGCGGTAGGCATGCTCGTGATGCATCAACGCATGATGGGCGGGTTCAGTCTTTGCTAGCCCGGGTGCAAGCTGGGGAGCAGCGCCTGAAGTAGACGGGCAAGTGCGTGCCCTCCTGCCATGGCGAAGCAAGGGGACTCGGCAACCTTGTGGGAAATTGATGCTTGCAAGGCAGGAAGAGCAAGACCTGGCCCACCGCTTCGCGGCGGACTATGAGGCGTATCGCAAGCGGGTGCCCGTGTTCTTGCCGGGCCGCTGCCAATGGGCGCAGCTATTGGGCAAGCTCTGGGAGTGAGCGGTTGGGCAGCCAGTCACGTTGCTGGCCACATGCCCCCCCGGGATTGGAGTAAATCGCCATGAACAATCCGACGGCAGACACACAGAGCGCACGCCAGCGCCGATTGCTTCTGCTGGCCACCGGCGCCATGGGAGGCGTAGGCCTGGTCGGCGCCATGGTGCCATTCGTGGCCAGCATGGCGCCAAGCGACGCCGCAAGGTCGCGGGGCGCGCCCGTCGATGTGAGGCTCGGCGCCGTGGAGCCAGGGGGACTCGTCACCGTCGCCTGGCGCGGCAAGCCCGTCTGGATACTGCACCGGACCCGCGACATGCTGGCGCGTCTGGGCAGGCACGATCGCCTGTTGAGCGATCCCCTGTCCCAGAAGGACCAGCAGCCCGCGTATGCGAGTAATGCGACACGCTCGCTCCGCCCGGACTTCTTTGTGGCGGTAGGCATCTGTACCCATCTGGGATGCGTACCGACCTATCGCCCGGACGTCGGCGCGGCGGACTTGGGGGATGACTGGCCTGGTGGCTTTTTTTGCCCTTGCCATGGTTCCAAGTTTGACCTGGCCGGCCGCGTGTTCCGCAACGTCCCAGCGCCGCTCAATCTGGAGATCCCACCGCACGCGTATCAAGGCGAAACCCGTCTGGTGATCGGCCAGGATCGCAATGGAACCGGATGATGACTTACCCCGACAGTGCACTGCTGATCGTCCAACCCTGCGTTGTCAAGGAGGCGCCCATGAGTACCATATGTGTTATTGCCATCGTGCCCTCTGAGCTTTTGGAGAAGCTGGAGAAGCGCCTCGCAACCGTCCACGCGCCCGGATTGACCGCAACGAAAGTCAAGGGGTACGGCGAGTATCGGAATTTCTTCTCGAGCGATCTGACCACCCGTGCACACCAAGATCGAGATCTTCGCGGAGGAAAGCGACGTCGAGGCCATCACCAAAGCGATCATCGAGGTAGGACAATCCACCGTGCCAGGCGCCGGGATTGTGGCGGTAATCGCCGTCGAGAGGTTCTTGCATCTACACGTTCCCCCGGGAGCGTCAGTGGATACAGCCGAATGACCCGAATCGGCTGGTGCGTTGGGTGCCGGCGGGGATGAGCGCCCATGAATGCGGCGAGGCACAGATCGGCCGCAGGGCCAGATAACGATGCCCGTTGAACGGAGTTGCGGCGGCACGTGGCACCGGTCGGAATGCAAGTGGCACGAGCCGCGGCATTGCGTGGCCGGTAATTCAGTTCCAGAGGTGGGCTATGCAAACTGGCATGGCAGTGGCGCGTACGGGCGACACCGGGCGAGTATGGCGCTTGGCTCCGGGGCAATTCCTCCTGGGGCTGCTCCTCGTCACGTGGCTCTGTATCGCGGGCGCCGCTGGCGTTTCCCGCGCCGTGGGCGAGGAAGATCTTCTGCCGCCTGAGCGGGCCTTGCGCTTTGCGGCCCGGCAACTCGACGAACACGCCATCGAGGTGCACTTCGACATCGCGGACGGCTATCACCTCTACCGTGAGCGATTCGCCTTTGCTGCCCGGCCGGCAGGGGTGAAGCTCGGTACACCTGTGCTTCCACCAGGGCAGGTTAAGTACGACGAGGCGTTTGGCAAGGAGATGGAGATCTACCATGGTGGCGTCAAGATTCGCGTGCCAGTGGAGGTCACTCCTGCGGATGGCGAATGGACGCTGGTCGTGACATCGCAAGGCTGCGCCGACAAGGGAATCTGTTATCCACCGATGGAGAGCGTATACAAGGTGGGCGGCAGCCCGCTCGGCGGGCCTATTTGATAAGCGCGAGGGTGGCACGCCAATGGCGATGCTTGTGCCACCGACTGCAGTAACCTCTCCCGGAGCGGGCGAATACCAGGGCGGGCATGCGATACCGGAGATCGTGCCACATGGCGATGACGGCGACCGCATCATTCGCGCGCTGACCAGCCACCAGCTTGGGGCAATCGCGCTGCTCTTCCTCGGCTTCGGCCTGCTGCTGACGGTCACGTCGAGCGTGCTGCCGATGGTGCCGATCCTTTGGTCCATCGTCGTGGGCGAGCACGTGACACGCAGCCGTGCGCTGATCATCTCGCTAGACTACGTGCTCGGCTCGGCGGTAGCCTATGCCGGCGTCGGCATGGCCACCGGGTGGCTCGGTGAGAGGGTCTTGACAGGGCTGCTGACGCCCTGGGCGCTCGGGGCCTTCGCCACGTTGCTCGTGGCCCTGGCGCTATCGATGTTCGGGCTCCGCGCGCTGCTGCGGCAGCCCCGATCGACGACATCCGCACAGCAGCTGGATCGTCGGGCTGCCGCAGCACTGGGGGCGATGTCCGCGTTGGCCGTCGCGCGCATCATGCCGGCGCCGCTATCGAGCACGCTCGCCTATCTCGCACGAACCGGTGATGCCATGACCGGAGGCGGTGCGTTATTCGCATTGGCGATCGGCATGGGGTTGTCGCTGGTGCTGGCCGGCGTCGCCGCCGGCAATCTCCCGCCGCGCGCCGGGCACTGGCTGGAGGTGACCAAGCGTTGCCTTGGCTTTCTGCTGCTGGGCGAGGCGAACTTGGGTGATCACCCCGCTATTGCCACCCTGGGCCGTGATGGCAACGTGGGCCGCTCTGCTGCTGATCGCCGCAGTTTTCCTGGGCGCCTTCGATTCGCTTGGCCCCAAACCGCATGGCGTGGCCCGGCTGGGCAAGGGCCTGGGCCTGATCGCCGCGCTGGCGGGAACCATCCTGTTGGTCGGGCTGGCGTCGGGCGGGCGGGATCTGCTGCAGCCTCTGTCGCACCTGCGCACTCGCCAGTCGTCGCCAGCCACCGCCGCCGACCACGCGGTGGTGCACTTCGCGCGGATCCGCTCGGTGGCCGAGCTCGACGCACGTCTGGCGCAGGCCGTTGCGGCCCGCAAGCCGGTACTGCTCGATTTCTATGCCGACTGGTGTGTCAGCTGTAAGGAGATGGAGACGACTTTCAGCGATCCCGGAGTTCAGACGCAGTTGGCCGGGGTTGTCGTACTTCGAGCTGATGTGACACAAAACAACGCCGACGACAAGGCGTTGCTAAAGCGCTTCGGCCTATTCGGGCCGCCCGGCATCATCTTGTTCGGCGCCGATGGGCGAGAGAGCCCGGTGCGGGTCATCGGCTATCAATCCGCATCGCGTTTCCTTGATAGCCTCGAGCGCGCCTTCGGTAAGGAAGGCAGGCCCTAAGGATGACATCACCGACTCCAACCCGCGAGGATAACGGCACAATCCGAAAAAAAATGGGCTATGCAGTGCGCCACTGCGATGGTGAGTCCGGCGTGCTCGTCGCACTCGGCAGCAGCCGATGGGCGTAACGTGCAATCGGAAAATCGAAAGTACCACGCAAATTGATGCCTTCCAGACGAGTCGGCGCAATCTGGCGCAAATCCTCGGCACGCATGGATTCGCCGCCGATGGCCTCAATCGCGTCCAGCGCGCGCTGCATGTGCAGCGTGTTCCAGGCCATCACGGCATTGGACAACAAGGTCAGAGCCGACGACACCGCCGCCAGCGACGCATCGTGCCGGGTCAATTCCAACGGAATCTTGCCATAGTGGATGGCCCGCTGCACCGTGTGGACCGCCTCGCCGCGGTTCAAGGCATGCTGCATCTCATGGCGGAACGCGGGATTGGTGAAATAGTCGATGAGGAAGATCGTGCGAAACAGCCGCCCGAGATGCACGCCAGCCTCATAGATGGGTTGACCTTTCGCCGCTGCACCGAAACGCATCAGGGCCTGCACTGCCGTACATTGCCCCGCTTTGCACCGATGCCGCGATCCGGACCAGTTCGTCCCAGGCACGTTCGATCAAGACCAGCCGGACATCCGCGTCCGCCACCGCAGCCAATTCCGCCGGTATCTCGTGATCCCTGGGCACATGCAGGCGGCGATCGCGCAGGTGGGCAAGCCGCGGGCAGAGATCGAAGCCAAGTAGCCGGGACAGGCTCATGGCGAAATCGGTGTAGCCATGGGTATCGACCGCTAGTTGTGCCACGTCTTCCGATCCGCTCTGGCGGATGACGCCCTCAATGGCGACACCGGCCTGCCGCTCGTTCAGTAGGATCGGCTGGTCATAGAAGATGCCCCAGCGGTCCCGGACATGCGTGTACATACCGATCGATGCCGTGCGCCGGCGCGGATCAGCCCGTGCCCGCCAGACTGTGCGCGTGGTCTCCAGCGACATCATGTCCGACGACGCCAGATCGGCGCGCCCCCAGTGCTGGGCGATCGGGTGCTGATGCATGAAGATCAGGACGGCATCGGCGGCCTGGCGCAGTTTGCGCTCGTCCGCGATGCGATGCATCATTTGCCGGATCGCGCTGGGCGACAACTCCGGCACCATCCGTGCGAGGTCCGCCGCCGACATTGAGGTGCCGTGCGCCAGCACTGCAGCGTAGATCATCAGCAGCTCGCTGCGCGAATGCGGTTCCCGACCCAGCAGGAGCCAGCTGAAGTGGGTGCTGCTGTCAATCTCCAGCAGGATTTCGGGCAATTGTCCACCGGGGTGCCGCTCGAACAGCGCGCGTCGCAGCGCCTCCACAGAGGCTTCCGGTTTCTTTGCCGTGAGCGGATCGATATGGATGGCGCTATCAATGTTCAGCTCCCCACGCTGGACTGCATCGCGCAACCTGGCGAGCCCCGCGTCCAGGTGCGCCACCACAGGATCGAGGAACGCCTTGGCGTCCTGCGGCAGCTTGAGATGACCGTAGAAATGGTTACGCCGGGCTTGCCAATCCTCTTTGGAGATGAGTAGGGCCGCCTGACTGCGGAAGGCGAAGCTGTGGTCCAGGAAGACCGAGCCATTGCGCAGCGCCACCCGCAGGGCAAACAGCGTCCCCCACTCGAAGGCGGCCAGGGCCCGCTTGCGATCCAAGCCCTCTAGTGCTGGCTGCCAGGCGCGTCCCAATCGAACCATCACCCGATCAGGGAGCCAGTCGGCCCTGCGCGCATAGAGCTTGCGCAGTACCTCCATTGCCTCGATCACCGGGTGGGCCGACTGTGCCGCAAATGGCAGATGAACCAGTCTGCCCAGCAAGGCACGGGATAGCCTGTGTCGCGACAGGAGTTGCGCGCGGATGAGGCTGGCACGGCTCGCTAGATGCTGACCAGCTGCCTCGTCAGCCAGATTGCTCAGTTGCTGACAGAGGGCATCCCTTGTCTGCGTCTCGTCTGCGACCAGCGCTTTGACGGCGGCAGCGAATTCCCCCAACTTGGTACCTGGGTCCGGTCGGCCCGCGTCAATTAGGCGTCCGGCATCGTTGACGCATTTGCGAATCCAGTGCCGCAGCATGGACGACAATTGATCCGTGGCCGCGCATAAGGCATAGCGTAAAAAGCAAGCCGATTCCAGGCGGCGGGACTGTTGCGCGACCCGCTTGCTGACCGACGCCGGGCGGTTGGCACAGCGCCGCGCATAGTGCCGCACCACCGCCTCATTGCAGGCTGCCGGCCAACCGCTGTGGATGCCCAGCTTGTACAGGCGGTCGATCTTGTCGAACAACTCGCCCATCTGATGGGTCGAATTGCGTAGCGGGACAGCCCACAGCCATTGTTGTAGGCTCGGCCGGTCGTTTTCTGGCCGCGGTAGCAGGGCACCCCACGCATCGAGGGAAACCTCGCCGTAGGCCTGCACCAGCGCGTCAGCCAGGGCCGACTCGAATGCCTCTCCGGCCTGGCTGATCAGCCGCTTCAGCGCTCGGTCATGCGGAATCAGGATGCGATGCTCGTAGAGCCAGCGCTTCAACTCGTGCAGCAGGTCACTGCGGCTCGGTTGCCCTGCCAGCCGCTCCTTGAGCCAGCGCGTCACGTAACGTCGCTGATGCTCTGCCATCGGGCTGAACCCCAGGGCTTGGTAGGCCAGCATCTGATGGTCCACCAAGGTATCGGTGCGCCCGTCATACAGCGCGCTCAGCGTGCCCATGTCCGGCGGCGTGATGCCGAGTTGCGCGCCCACAAAGGCCCAGAGGAATTTTGGCACCTGCTTGTAGGCATCGAGGGTGCGCCCCGTCATGCGGACAAAGCCAATGTGAACGGCACAGGCCAAGCGGTACAAATGGCTGCGCCGCGCATGGATCAGGGCCCGCTCTTTGGCGGAGAAGGTGAAGAACGTGGTAAGCTCAAACTCGCTGAGTTCGCGCGGAATCTGCCGCATGCCCAGATACGCCAGTTGCCAGTGATCCATCGCGCTCTCCCAAGCGTAAGACGGACCGCTGAGGTTATCGGCAATGAGACCGGGACGCAACGTTTCGACACAATAAGTGCGCTATGAGGCAATCGCGCCCAACTGGCGACAGTAGACAGCAACTTATTGATTTACTGGGGTATTTTCCCGGACGCCGCCCGGAAACCCGCGTGAATGCTAAGGGTGGCTACCCCGGTAAATTGCACCGAAATCAAGGGGACGCCGATCACCGCCGTCATGCCGAGCAGGACCATCCCCACGGCGCGGGTCGCTAGTCCCAGCAACAGCAGAGCTGGGGCGGTCAGCTCGATTGACACCGCCAGGTAGGCCGCAGACTTCGAGGGCACCAGCGGCACCCGGTAGTCCCCGCGGAACAGTTCGAGGGCGGTATTCCAGTTGGCCAGCTTGGCCATCGCCGAGTTCCAGACGGTTGGCTTTTTCTCAACCCGCACAGCAAGACAGTTGCGTGACGTCCTTGGCAAAGGTCTGCGCCGCGAGCTTCAGCCCCTCGACCATCGTCAGGTATGGGAACAAGTGGTCGGCCAGCTCTTGCACGGTCATCCGCGCCCGGATCGCCAGCGCCGCCGTCTGGATCAGCTCACCCGCTTCAGGCGCCACCGCCTGCACGCCGATCAGGCGGTCCGATCCTGCCTCGGCAACCAGCTTGATGAAGCCGCGCGTGTCGAAGTTGGCCAACGCGCGCGGCACATTGTCGAGCGTGAGCAGGCGGCTATCGGTCTCGATGCCGTCGTGGTGCGCTTCCGCCTCGCTGTAGCCCACGGTGGCGACCTGCGGGTCGGTGAACACGACCGCCGGCACGGCGCTCAGATCAAGCGCGGCATCGCCTCCGGTCATATTAATCGCCGCGCGGGTGCCGGCCGCCGCGGCCACGTAAACGAACTGCGGCTGGTCGGTGCAGTCGCCGGCGGCGTAGATGTGTTGCGCGGTGGTTCGCATGCCGTTGTCGATGACGATGGCGCCCTGCGCGTTGACCGTCACCCCCGCCGCCTCCAGTGCCAGCTCACGCGTGTTCGGCGCGCGGCCGGTGGCGATCAGCAACTGGTCGGCGCGGATTTCGCCGTGCCCGGTAGTGAGCACGAATTCGCCGTTCGCGTAGGCCACTTGGCTGGCCTGCGTGTGTTCCAGCACCGTGATGTCCTCGACACGGAAGGCGGCCGTGACGGCCTCGCCGATGGCCGGATCCTCGCGGAAGAACAGCGTGCTGCGGGCCAGGATCGTGACCTGACTGCCGAGCCGGGCGAAGGCCTGCGCCAGCTCCACGGCCACCACCGACGAGCCGATCACGGCCAGCCGCTTAGGAAGGATGTTGCTGGCCAGCGCCTCGTTCGAGGTCCAGTACGGGGTGTCCTTCAGACCGGGGATCGGCGGCACAGCCGGACTGGCACCAGTAGCGATCAGGCAGCGGTCAAACGCCACCTCGCGCTCGCCGCCTTCGGCCAGGCGCACGCTCAAGGTGTGTCCGTTCTGGAAGCAGGCCTCGCCGCGCAGCACCGTGATGGCCGGCGTGCTCGCGAGGATGCCCTCGTACTTGGCGTGGCGCAGCTCATCGACACGCCCCTGCTGCTGGGCGAGCAGGCGCTCGCGCAGGATCGCCGGTGGCGTGGCCTGGATGCCCCCGTCGAACGGGCTTGCGCGGCGTAGATGGGCAATGTGGGCCGCGCGGATCATGATCTTGGACGGCACACAGCCAACGTTGACGCAGGTGCCGCCGATGGTGCCGCGCTCGATCAGGGTCACCTCGGCGCCTTGCTCGACGGCCTTGAGGGCCGCCGCCATCGCGGCGCCGCCGCTGCCGATGACGGCGATGCGAAGCCCGCAGCCTTCGCCTGCGGATTTCTCACCGCGGCCCAGCCAGCCGAACGCCTTGTCGAGCAGGCTGCCGCGCTTTTCCGCCGGCGGGGCCTCGGCGAGCATGGCCCGGTAGCCGAGTCCGGCCACGGCGCCAGTCAGCGCATCTGGCGACGTGCCGGGTTCGGCGGCGATTTGCGCCGTCCCCTTCGGGTAGGACACGACCGCAGACCGCACGCCCGGCACCTTCTCCAAGGCATCCTTGACGTGGACGGCGCACGAGTCGCAGGTCATTCCAGTAATCTTCAAGTGGGTCATACCACAGTTCCAATGTTCACTTCGGCAGCGGCCAATGCGGTCAGCCGCGCTTGACCGGGGGTTCACAGGCGTTCGGTGCCCCGCAGCGCTTTGCCGGCGAGATGAAGTCCCAGATCGATACGCCGACCATGAAACTCAGGCCGACATAGAGCAGCGCCTCGCTGCGCCGGCCAACCGTCAAATACACCGCCGTCAGTACCAGGAGTGGGCCGATCACGCCGAGTGCGGTCCGTTGCCACTGCCGATGGCTAAACCAGGCAGTCGCATTGGCGAGTAGCGCGATACCAGCGAACACCCGCAGCAGAACGCTAATGAACAGCCCTTCGTACTGGCTCAGGAAGCCTAGGCCAATAGCCGCGCCCAAGCCGGCGATGGCGGGAAAGCAACTCGCGCAACCCATCGCCGAGACGATACCGCCGAGCGCCCCTGCCTTGTTGGTCACGCGCGTGATCCGTCCCATGCGGTCACTCCCATGTTCGATCCGGGGCTTACCGCTTGACGCTGGACGGATAGCCCGCGTCCTCGGTCGCCTTGGTCAGTTTCTGCACGCTGGTCTTGGCATCGTCGAAGGTGACGACGGCCTGGCGCTTCTCGAAGCTCACTTCGGTCTTGGTCACGCCGTCGACCTTGGAGAGCGCCTTTTTGACCGTGATCGGGCAGGTTTCGCAAGTCATGCCCGGCACGGACAGCGTGACGGCTTGCATGGCGGCCCACGCCGGAGCAACGGCGGCGAGAGCGAGGGCGGCAAACAGCTTCTTCATGGCGAACTCCTGATCAGTAGAACCATGGCATCACGTAGGGAAAGCCGAGCGCAACCAGAACCAGCAGGGCGACGACCCAGAAAATGAGCTTGTAGGTGGCGCGTACCCGCGGGATAGCGCAGGCCTCGCCCGGCTTGCAGACTTGCGCCGGGCGTAAAACGCGCCGCCAGGCGACGAACAGAGCCAGCACTGCGGTGCCGAGAAACAGCGGCCGATATGGCTCCAGCGCCGTTAAATTCCCGATCCAGGCCCCGCTGAAACCGAGCGCGATCAGGAGCAGCGGCCCCAAGCAGCAGGTGGAGGCGAGGATTGCGGCGATGCCACCGGCAAAGAGCGCACGGCGCCCGGCTTGCAGTCGTGACATGCGTTTTTCCTTTCTTAGTAGGTAGGGATAGCGTAACCTTACTTCCGTACTTATGTACGGAGTCAAGCGATATGCGGAGCGGATTGGAGAGCCTGACCATCGGCGCCTTCGCCAAGGCGGCTGGTGTCAACGTGGAAACGATCCGGTTCTACCAGCGCAAGGGGCTGCTGCCAGAGCCAGATAAGCCCGCCGGCGGGATTCGTCGCTATGGCGAAACGGATGTGGTCCGGGTGCGCTTCATGAAATCGGCGCAGCGGCTGGGATTCAGTCTGGAAGAAATCGGTGAACTGCTTCGCCTGGAGGACGGCACCCATTGCGAGGAAGCGAGCAGCCTAGCCGAGCGCAAGCTCAATGACGTGCGCGCAAAGCTGGCCGACCTGAGACGCATGGAGGCCGTGCTGTCCGAACTGGTGGGCGCCTGTCATGCCAGCCAGGGTAACGTATCCTGCCCGCTGATCGCAGCGCTGCAAGCGGGATAAGTGCGCCAAAGGACGTAGTGGACGCGGGCTACGCTGCCCCAGTTCGTTCCGGCTTCTTTTGTACGGCTTCGGCGCAGCCAGCCTCATATGCCCCGTATCGAGGGGCAAGCGACCTAGTCGAGTCAGACATCGTCGGGGGGACAAAGCGGCACCAGCGGGCGCAGCGCTTGCAAGGCGCGCTTGTGCTGTAAGATCCAGTCGTACATTCCTCTACGACGCCCTCGGCTTGGCCAACGAGGGGCGGCCCAGTGGTTGGATACGACAATGTGGCGCCGTGTAAGTGCCATGCCGGTGTTGGCCCTGCCCGAGAACGGTCGTGAAGTCGTAACGCCGGTGAATTGCGGGTTCAGGCAGCGCTAGGCCAACGCACCTCCGGAAGCGATCGCAGCGGGCGGAATTTTCCATCTTGGAGCTTTTGGCTCTGACGCCACACGTAGTCGCCGGTCAGGTTGATGTGTTCCCAGCCGAGCGGCGACAGGTACGAAAACAGGGACGGATCGATGGGCATGCCGCGCTCCACCAGCGCCTGCACGGCACGTTCAAGGTAGACCGTGTTCCACAGGACGATGGCCGCGGTGACCAGGTTCAGTCCGCTGGCACGGTAGCGCTGCTGTTCGAAGTTGCGATCGCGGATCTCGCCAAGCCGGTAGAAGAACACGGACCGTGCCAAGGCGTTGCGCGCTTCCCCCTTGTTGAGCCCCGCATGGGAGCGCCGACGCAGTTCCAGGTCCTGCAGCCAGTCCAAGGTGAATATCGTCCGCTCGATGCGGCCGAGCTCGCGGAGGGCGACCGCCAGTCCGTTCTGTCGCGGGTAGCTGCCGAGCTTGCGCAGCATCAGCGAGGCGGTGACCGTGCCCTGCCGGATCGACGTCGCGAGGCGCAGCACCTCGTCCCAGTGCGTGCGAATCAGTCTCTCTTTGTACGCGCCGCCGATCATAGGGGCCAATGCCGGATAGTCGTCAGGATTGCCGGGGATGTACAGCCTTGAGTCCGCGAGGTCGCGAATGCGCGGGGAGAACCGGAACCCGAGCAGATGCATCAGGGCGAAGACGTGGTCCGTGAAGCCGTTGGTGTCCGTGTAGTGCTCCTGGACCCGCAGGTCCGACTCGTGGTACAGCAGGCCGTCGAGCACATAGGTGGAGTCACGGACGCCGACGTTCACCAGCTTGGAGTGATACGGCGCGTACTGATCCGAGATGTGCGTGTAGATCATCCGGCCGGGCTCCGAGCCATACTTTGGGTTGACGTGGCCGGTGCTTTCGGCACGGCCGCCCGCCTTGAATCGCTGGCCATCCGACGATGAGGTGCTGCCATCGCCCCAATGGGCAGCGAACGCATGGGCGGACTGCGCGTTGACCAGATCCGCCAGGCCCTGAGCATAGGTCTCGTCCCGAATATGCCAGGCCTGCAGCCAGGAGAGCTTGGCGTAACTGGTGCCCGGGCAGGATTCCGCCATCTTCGTTAGCCCGAGGTTAATGGCGTCGGCAAGAATGGTCGTGAGCAGCAGCGTCTTGTCGGCGGCAGGCTCACTGGTCTTCAGGTGCGTGAAATGCCGGGTAAAGCCGGTCCAGCCGTCGACTTCCATCAGCAGTTCCGTAATCTTGACGCGCGGCAGCATGAGCGCGGTCTGATCGATCAGGGTCTGCGCTTCCATCGGGACGGCCGCATCGAGCGGCGAGATCTTCAGGCCCGACTGAGTGATGATCGCGTCCGGCAGCTTGTTGGCGGCGGCCAACCGGTTGGCGGTGGCCAGCTTCAGTTCAAGCAGCCCGCGCCGCTCGCTCAAGTAGCGCTCGCAATCGGTGGCGATGGGCAGGGGCAGCAAGCGGCTCTGTCTGAGTGCGACGAATTTCTCGGCGGGCAGCAGGTACTCATCGAAATCCTTGAACTGGCGCGAGCCCTGGACCCAGATGTCGCCGGAGCGCAGGCGGTTTCTGAGTTCGGACAGCGCGCACAGCTCATAGTAGCGACGATCGATGCCGTTCTTGGTGCGTACCAGTG
>NZ_JCBAJO010000359.1:0-3422 GCF_059772245.1 Cupriavidus sp. R6-3 | reverse complement strand
GCCGCCCTTCAGGCCTTCGGTGACGATCCAGCGGTCCCCGATCGCCGCGCCGGCCTTGACCGGCACCGCGGCGACGTTGCCGTCCGCGCCGACCACCATCACCGCGGCGCCCTGGGCGTTGCGGATCAGCGCGCGTTGCGGCACGGTCAGCGCGTTCTCGTCGACACCCTGCTCGACCCGCACCCGCACGTAGGTGCCCGACAGCAGCTCGCGCCGCGGATTCGGGAACTGCGCGCGCAGCGTGATCGCGCCGGTGCTCGGGTCGACCGTCATGTCCGAGAACAGCAGCTTGCCGGTCTCGCTGTATTCGGTGCCGTCCTCCAGGAACAGGCGCACCTTGGCGCCGCCGTCGACGCCCTTGATGGCGCCCGACTCGATGCCGCGGCGCAGCCGCATCACTTCGGTGGCGGGCTGGGTGAAGGTCACCCAGATCGGATCGACCTGCTCGACCAGCGCCAGGCGGGTCGCCTCGCCGTTGCCGACCAGCGCGCCCTCGGTTACCAGCGCACGGCCGGCACGGCCGGAGATCGGCGCGGTGACCGTGGTATAGCCCAGGTTGATCTGGGCCGTGGTGACCGCGGCCTTGGCCGAGGCGATCTCGGCGCTGGCCTGGCCCGCGGCGGCGACGGCCTCGTCATATTCCTGCTTGCTGACCGCGTTGACCGCCACCAGCGGCTTGTAGCGCTCGGCCTTCTGCCGCGCGGCGACCGCGTTGGCCTCGGCGCGCGCCAGGCTCGCCTTGGCCGACGCCAGCTGGGCCTGGTACGGCGCCGGGTCGATCTTGAACATCACCTGGCCGGCCTTGACCTCGCCGCCCTCACGGTAGTTGCGCGACAGCACGATACCTTCGACCCGCGCCCGCACTTCGGCGGTACGCACGCCTTCGAGACGGCCCGGCAGCTCGTTGACGACCGGTACCGCCGTCGGCGTCACCGTCACCACGCCCACCTCGGGCGGCGGCATCGCGCCGCCCTGCGGGGCGTCGTTGCCGCAGGCGGACAGCGTCAGAACCGTCAGCGCAGCGGTAACGGCAAGCAAACTCGAACGTTGGGACTTCCTCATCGATAACCCCGTGATGGCAATTTGAGATCGGCCGGATACGCCAAACGCCGGCCCAGAGCTAAGGGGCCGGCGTGGACGTCCTGTGCGGCAGAACCCCACGACGGACCGTCGTGGAGAAAAAGAACAATACTAGCCACAAACCGCAATGGTGCCGTATGGATTGCGACAGATGGTCGCGTATGCGTCACAACATGCAGCCCGCAGGACCCGAATGGTCAGGGCCTCTTGGTAGAAAGATGCGCGGGGCTGGTCCAAATTGTGGCTAGCGCGTAGTATATATACATTCAAGCATGTATGTAAGAGAAATATTGCACCGCAAGGATGGCCTGTCTCTTGCCCGTCCCCTTTTGCAGTCGGGCATCGCCCGCATATGCGGGTGCGGCCGGGATCGGTTAGCATGCCGCCCGTCGCACCGCAGCAAAACAGAGGCAGGAAGTCCAGTGGTATCGCAGTTTCGTGACGGATTCGTTTCTTTCGTGGCTGTCCGGCGACCGCGCGCCGCCGCCCCGATCCCGGGCGAAGCCGTCCCATTTGTCCCCACCGCCCACTGAAGACACCGCTTATGGCCAGACGTACCAAGGAAGAAGCCCTCGAGACGCGACATCGCATCCTCGACGCGGCCGAGGCCGTGTTCCATGCGCGTGGGGTGGCCCGGCCCTCGCTGGCCGATATCGCCGAAGCCGCCGGCGTGACCCGGGGCGCCATCTACTGGCATTTCAAGAACAAGAGCGATCTGTTCGCCGCCATGTGCGACCGCGTGCATCTGCCGGTCGAGGCGCTGTGCGAACCGGAGCGGATCGCCAGCCAGGAAGACCCGCTCGGCGGCATCCGCGACATCGTCGCGCTGGTGTTCCGCGAGACGGTGGTCAATCCGCAATGGCGGCGCGTGTTCGAGATCGTATTCCACAAGTGCGAGATGGTGGACGACAACGGCGCGATCCTGGAGCGCCAGCGCCAGTCGCACGAGCAGGGGCTGCTGAAGATGCGCGAGCACCTGCGCCTCGCGGTCGAGCGCGGCCAGCTGTCGGCCGACCTCGATCTGGACCTGGCGGTCAACGCCTTCCATGCCGCCATCGGCGGCGTGCTGGCCCACTGGCTGTTCGCGCCGGGCGACTTCGACCTGAATGCCGACGCGGAACGGCTCGCCGATGTCTTCGTCGACACGCTGCGCCTCGCGCCCTCGCTGCGCAAGGGCTATGTGCCGCGGCCGATGGCCAAGCTGGACGAGGAAATGGCGGCCTTGCGGCTCAAGGTCCAGCAGTGTTCGGGCGGCTGACGCGCCGCAGCGCATCCACCGCATCTCCCTGCATTGGCCCGCATCTACCTTCGTGCGGACCTCACCCCTTCATCGCCTCGCGCCAGCGCGCCAGGAAGGCCTGCTTGCGCAGCGTGTCCTGCGCGGCCAGCAGGCCCGGGCCGACGCTGATCGGCTTGAACGCGTAGCCCAGCCGCTCGGCCAGCGCCGCCGCGGTGTGGCCGCTCTTCGTATCGGTGCGGATCGTATAGAGCCGCGAGGCCGAGCGCGCCAGCAGCGCCTGCCCCTCGCGCGACAGCAGGAAATCCAGCCATAGCCGCGCCGCCCACGGATGCGGCGCACGGCGGGCGATGAAGGCCACGCGGGACATCACCAGCGTGTAGTCGCTCGGCGCCACCACGCCGATCGCCGCGCCGCGCTCCATCAGCGACAGCGCGTACGAACCCAGCAGGTTGTAGGCCAGCACCAGTTCGCCGCTGGCCACCGATTCGACCATGTCGGCGGTCGACGCCGACAGCCGCACGCCGGCGCGTCCCAGCGCCTGCGCCAGATACCAGAATTCGCCGCCCATGCGCGCGTCCTGCTGCGCCAGCAGATAGCCCACGCCCGAGCGCTCGATGTCGTAGGTCACCACGCGGCCGCGCCAGCGCGTTGCGTTGTCCTGCAGCAGCCGCGCCAGCGCGCTGCGGCTGCGCGGCACCGGCATGCCGTCGAAATGGCGGCGGTTGTAGACGATCACCGCCGGCTCGAAGGTGGTGCCCCAGGCTTCCTCGCGCCAGCTCGCCCAGCCCGGCAGCCCCGCGCGCTCGGGCGAGGGGTAGTGCAGCGCGTGGCCGTCGTTGACCAGCTTGATCTGCAGGTCCATCGCGGTGCTCCACAGCACGTCGGCATGGTCGGCGCGGACCGGCTGCGCGGACTCGGCAAGGAAACGCTGGTTCAGCTCGATCGTGTTCAGGTCGTGATAGGCGACCTTGACGCCGGGAAAACGCGCCTCGAAGGCATTGAGCAGCGGCCGCGCGACGTCCTCGTCGGTCGAGGCATAGACCGTGACCATGCCCTCGCGCTGGGCGCGCGCGATGATCTGGGGATAGTCGGCCGGATAGCC
>NZ_JCBAJO010000358.1:0-3446 GCF_059772245.1 Cupriavidus sp. R6-3 | reverse complement strand
TCGATGTGCTGCTGCAGGGCGAGCGTGCGCCGCAGCGCCGCCGGCGGCAGGCGCAGCACGGGTGTGGCCGCGGATGGGGACATCGAGGGCGAGGACGAGGGCGACGGCAACGGCGGTGGCGCCAGATTGCCGCACGCCGTCAGCCAGGCGCCGAGTCCCGCGGCAAGTCCGGCCGCACGCACGGTATGGATCAGGCGCGGCAAAATTCCTCCAGCACGGTCAGCCGGCGCTTGGACTCGACCACGAAGGGATTGCTGCGGTCCCACGCGTATCCCGCCAGGATCGACGAGATCATGCGACGGATTTCGGGCGTGGCGTCGGGGTGGAAGATCAGCGTCTGGAAGGAGCCGGCATACCAAGCCTCGACAAACGTGCGGAAGCAATCGACCCCTGCCTTCAGCGTGCGCGCGTAGTCCTGCTCCCAGTCCACCGTCTCGCCGGCAAACTCGCGGGCGATGCAGTCGACCGCCAGGTTCGCGGATTTGAACGCGATCGTCACGCCGGAGGAGAACACCGGATCGAGGAACTCGCCGGCGTTGCCCAGCAACGCGTAGCCCTTGCCCCACAGCGAGCGGACGTTGGCCGAATAGCCGGTCAGCTGGCGGGCCGGCGTGTCCCACCGTGCATCGGCCAGTAGCGCGGCCAGGGCAGGCTCTTCGCCCACCAGCGTCTGCAGGCGGTCCATGTCGCTGCCGGCATAGCGATCGAGGAAGGCCTTCTCGGCGACCACGCCGAGCGAGCAGCGGCCGTTCGAGAACGGGATCGTCCAGTACCAGACATCGACGTGCTCCGGATGCACGCTGATGCGGATCTTGTTGCGGTCGAAGGCGCCGGGTGCGACGCGATCCTCGATATGCGTGAAGATCGCGCTGCGCACGGGGAAGTTGGATGGCGATTCCAGGTCCAGCAGCCGCGGCAGCACACGGCCGAAGCCCGATGCGTCGAGCAGCTGGCGGCATTCGACCTGATAGGACGCGCCATCCTCGCCGCGCACCGTCACGCGCGGACGAGCGCCGTCCAGATCCACCGCCGTGACCTGGTGCCGGAAGCGGACCTCGGCCCCCTGGCGCTGCGCGTCGCGGATCAGCACATCGTCGAAATGCGCGCGCTGGACCTGGTAGGTCGTGCCCCAGCCGGGCGTGAACTTGTCGCGGAAGTCGAATTCGGTGTAGCGGTCGCCGCGGACAAAGGCGGCACCGTTCTTGTACTGGAAGCCTGCTTCCACCACCGCGCGCAGCATGCCGGCCTGCTCGATATATTCCATGCTCTGCGGCAACAGGCTCTCGCCGATGGAGAAGCGCGGGAACGTCTCCTTCTCCAGCACCAGCACGGCGATGCCGCGTTGGCGCAGCAGGCCTGCCGCCACCGCGCCGGCAGGCCCAGCGCCGATGATCAGCACGTCGACGTATTGAAGTTCCATCTCTTGCATCTGCGTATCCTCGAGGTCGGGCGCGCGTTCAGCGCGCCGCGTTTTGATCGGCTGGCGCCGGCCGGAACCACGGCGACAGTATCCACACGGCTCCCACGCCGCTCAGCATGGTCATGCCGAACGCATGCAGCGCCGGCGTCGCCGACAGCGCCAGCAGGCCGAACGCCAGCAGCGTGCTGGCCGCACCGAGCACGATCGCGGTCCACGACACGCCGTCGCCCGGGTGCTCCAGCAGGAAAATTCCGTAGTCGACGCCGACGCCAAGCAGCAAGGCGAGCGCCAGCACCGAGAACAACTGTAACGGCACGTCGAGCCAGCCCAGCATCGCGACGCTCAGCGCCGCCGCCAGCAGCGTCGGCACGAGGGCGCGCCAGGCCGCGCGTCCATGGCGCCAGGCCAGCAGGCCGGCAACGACGACCGCCCCAGCCGCCAGCAGCCAGCTCATCATCGCGCGGTAGCGTGCCAGCAGCGCCGAATAGTCGGCCACGCGGTCGACCCATTGCGCGCCCTCGAGCGGGGCCACCGCGGCCGCGACGGCGTCGATGGCATCGCGTCGATCCAGCCCCTGCAGCAGCATCACGCTGGCATGGTTCCCATCGGTCGATCCCAGCCATAGCTGGCGCAGCGGCAGCGAGACCGGATGGGCCAGCCATGCCGGCAGCGTCAGCACCTTGTCTGCCGTCCGCGGCGCCGGCCCTGCGGCCTGCGGCTCGCCCAGCGCGCTGCGCACGCGGGCCCTCACCTCCTGTTCGACGCCGCTGGCGAGCGTCGCGTCGGCTCGTTGGCGGGCCGCAGAGGGGACCCAGTCGGACAGCGCCAGCACGCCGCGCAGCTGCCCCGCGGCCAATACCGGCGCGAGCGCGCGCTTGACGGCTTCCTCGCGTTGCAGGACCTGCTCCGGCGTGGCGCCGCGCACCACGATGAACTGCGCCGGGCTCGGCGTGCCGAGCAGCCGACCGGCAACGCGCTGCGCTTCGACCAGCTCCGGCGGCGAGCTCTGCAACTGGCGCACGTCGTCGCTGACCCGCACGCGCGCCACGCCGAGTGCGATGAACAATCCGAGCAACCCCAAGGCCAACGCGGTACGGCCGTCCGCGCGCACGCGCGGCCAGCGCGCCAGGCTGGCGGCCAGCCATCGGGACAGCCGCGTGGGCCGCACCGGTGCGCGGTCCAGCCACGGGAACCACAGCACCACCGTCAGGAAGGCACACACCAGGCCCGTCGCCGAGAACAGCGCCATCTGGCGCAGGCCCGGGAACGGCGCCACGCCCAGCGCCAGATAGGCCGCCACGCTGGTGGCCAGCGCCAGCGCCATGCCGCCAAACAGCATCCGCACCGTGCGCGCGGGCGTCCATGCCGGCCTCGCCTGCCGCATCACGAAATAGTGGATGCCGTAGTCCTCCGCCACGCCCACCAGGCTGGCGCCGAACACGAGCGTGATCAGATGGACCCGGCCGAATACCAGCGCGGTCACCGACAGCGCCGCCGCGGTGCCGATCACCAGCGACAGCGCGACCAGTCCGATCGGCCGCATGGAGCGAAAGGCGAGCCAGACCAGCAGCAGCACGGCGGCCAGCGAGCCGAGCCCGATCACGTTCATTTCCCGGTTGGCCTGGACCGCGGCCGCCTCGGCGTGCAGCGGAATGCCGGCGGCCACCACGCGCACCTCGCCGTCGCCCTGCTGCGCGGCACGCTCGCCGGCGCTCAGCAGCGACCGGTAGTCGGATGCTCCATCGGCGGCGAAGGCCGCGCGCGCGGCGTGGTAGCCCAGCACCACCCATTCGGCGCCGTCGGCGCCGAGCGTGGCCAGGCCATCGCGCTGGCGTACCGGGGTCGCGCCGCTGCGCGAAAGCCACCAATCCGGCCAGAGGTTGAGCGGATCGGCCTGCCAGTCGGCCAGCCGTGGTCCCGCGGCGAACTGGTACAAGCGCGCCAGCGATTGGCCCGCCAGCGCCTGGACATCCGCATGTGTCAGCATCGCGCGCTGGCCGTCGGTCAGCATGCCTGCGCGATACGG